>VBKX01000350.1 GCA_005879435.1 Deltaproteobacteria bacterium | reverse complement strand
TCGACAACCTCGAGCCGCAGCACCTATCACATGGGCAACGCGGTGCGCCGCGCGGCGATCCACGCGCGCGAGCAGATCATGGAAGCCGCGAGCCCGATGCTCGAAGCCGGCGTCAAAGATCTCGACTATGCCGACGGTAAAGTTTCCTTGAAAGACCAGCCGCAGCAGGCTCTGCCGATCGGCGAAGTCGTGCGGCGCAAGCTCGGCATTAACGGCGAAGTGCGCGGCGACGGCTCCTACACCTATGAAATCGGCAAAGATCTGGATCTCGAGACCGGTCACAGCGATCATGCATCGGCTTTTTACATGTACGCGACGCAAGCGGCCGAAGTTGCCGTCGATGAAGACAGTGGTCGCGTGCGCGTGCTGCGCATGTCCGCCGCACATGACGTCGGCAAGGCGATCAACCCACTCAATTGCGTCGCGCAGATCGAAGGCGGGGTGGTGATGGGCATCGGCTCCGCGTTGCACGAAGAAATGGTCGTCGACAAAAGCGGCAAAGTGCGAAATCCCTCTTTCCTCGATTATCACCTGGCAACTTCGCTGGACATTCCGGAGCTGATCTCGATCGTCGTCGAATGCGCGGAGCCCGAAGGCCCCTACGGCGCCAAAGGCTTGGGCGAGCCCGGCCTTGCGCCGACACCGGCGGCAATCGGCAACGCGGTCGCGGACGCCATCGGGGTGCGCGTTTACGATCTGCCGCTCAAGCCGGAAAACGTCTACTGGGCGATCCAGAACAAAAAGAAAAAAACCGCCGCCTAGCCGCCGCCATTCTCGTATTCTCAATATTTTTCGTCTAACATTCATGCACCGGCCGAGCATTAGCGTTCGGTCGGCGACGGCTTTGATCTCGGAGGTAAGATTCATGCGGCATCGTCAGCCTCGTGTCTCGCTGCTCGCAGCGCTCATCGTGGCCAGGTTTCTCTGTCTCTCCTCGCTGGCGATCGGCGCGGAGACAAACCAAAAAACGATCCAGACCGTTCCTGGCATGCCGGCGGTCGTCGATCCAAAGAACCTCTATAGCGAAACACGTCCGGAGAATCTGATTTTTAGGTCCCACGACGGCACCACGTGCTGCGGGTTGATACCGACTTTGTATTTATCGACGACTTTCAACGTTGAAAGTCGTCGATAAATACAAAGTCGGTATCAACCCGCAGCACGTGGTGCCGTCGTGGGACCTAAAAACTCTGTGGGTCAACAATAACGCCGAAGGCCGCACCGACGGCAGCGTCACGCCGATCGACCCGCTCACCGGCAAGCCCGGTAAAAGTATTCCCGTCGACGATCCTTATAATATGTATTTTACGCCAGACGGCAGCGCGGCCATCGTCGTCGCCGAAGCGCATAAGCGGCTCGACTTTCGCGACCCGCACACGATGGCGTTCAAGTATTCGATCGAAACGCCTAACTGCCGCGGCATCAATCACGCCGATTTTTCCATCGACGGGCGCTACGCGATTTTTACCTGCGAGTACGCCAAAAGCGTGGTTAAAATCGATCTCGTCGAAAAAAAGGTCGCGGGCTATCTCAAGTTCTCCAAAGGCGGCATGCCGCAGGATGTGCGCATCTCGCCTGACGGCAAAGTTTTTTATGTGGCCGATATGAAGGCCGATGGCGTGTTTGTCATCGATGGCGACAAGTGTACGGAACTCGGCCATATCAAAACCGGCATTGGCACGCACGGTTTGTATCCGAGCCGAGACGGCGCGAAACTCTACGTCGCCAACCGTGGCGTCGCCCGCGTTTACGGCCCGCCGAAAGGCAAAGGCAGTGTCAGCGTGATCGACTTCGCGACGCAAAAAGTGGAAGCGACTTGGCCGATCCCCGGCGGCGGCAGCCCGGACATGGGAAACATCAGCATCGATGGCAAACAGCTCTGGCTTTCAGGCCGGTATGACAATTCGGTTTACGTCATCGACACGACCAACGGTAGCGTGAAAAGTATTCCCGTGAAAACCGAGCCCCACGGCCTCACCGTGTGGCCGCAACCGGGCCGTTACTCGCTCGGCCATACGGGAAATTTGCGCTAGCTTCTTTAGAGCTCACAGCACGAGCAACTCGCAGACCCAGGGAAGTAGTCGGCTGCCCTAACCACCCTGCGCGCACCTAGCACACCGAAGTGAGCCGTTTTGATACTCTCGCCACGCTGTTAGCGCAATGATGACAAATAGCGAATTTGTCGCCGAGATGAAAAAATCCAAACTGAAGATCAATCTGCTATCAGGCGCCGAAGTGGACAGCATCGTCAAGTGACTATTTCAGATGCGCGCCAACGGCGTGGTCAAAATCAGCAACGTTCTTGTGTCGAAAATTTAGGACTCGGCCCCTGGCTGTGCGGTTGTGAGCCTCATAGCCAAGAGATGACTTCTAACACGTCGGAAAACTCATCTGTCCATAATTCATCTCCCGACGCTCCGTTCAACCGTTGCCAGCGTGAGTCTGCGAGGTAGGGGGCAACGGCCTTTTGATACCGCGCCAAAAGAACCCAACGAGAGGAAGATTTGCCCGCGCGGCTCTCTTCGGTATCGATGTGAAAGTCGTTCTGGATGTAGGCGACGAGGCCCAAATTGTGGGCCAAACGATCAAGGACCGGGGCAAGGTCCATGTACCGATTGGAGATGTGCACCAACAATAGGCCGTCAGCGGTAACATTGTGTAGATAGAGCTCCAACGCTTCGCGCGTTAGCAAGTGCGTTGGAACGACATCAGAGCTAAAAGCGTCCAAGACGAATAGATCATAATTTCCAGTCGGCGATTTTTTTAACGAAGTGCGAGCATCGCCGATCACCACTTCGATCTTCGGCGGGCAATCCCGCAAGTAGGTGAATAATTTCTCATCCCGGGCGATCTTTTCAACCATTGGATCGATTTCGTAAAAGGTAAATTTCTGAGTAGGCGCACCGTGACACGCTAAGGCGCCGGTACCCAGTCCGACGACAGCGACTTTTCCGTTGGCGCGGGCCTTAGAATTGATCGCGAAAATCTGTCCCGCCGGACCGGTTGGATAGTAATACGTCAGCGGTCGCAAGCGTGTCGCTTCATCTGCGCTTTGTGCGCCGTGAATGGTTGTGCCTTGAAAGAGCAGATGCTTTCTGCCCTCGAAGTCCACCGTCGCGCGATACGCGCCGAAAAAACTGCGATCGGCATACAAAATCTTCCCAAACGGGCTCGGATACCAGAGCGAAACCAAAGTCAGTGCGACGAGACCAATGCCAAAACGAACGGGCCGGTAGGCAAAAGCCAAAAAGATGACCCCGCACGCGCCGCTGATCAGCATTCGGTCGTTCGCTGGCGGTAGAATCTGACCGTGTTTGAGCGTCAAAGTAACGAAAACGATCAGCGCCACCAATGCTGGAGGCAACAGCCAGTCCAAGCAGCGACTCCAGTTCGAATTGTTCTTTTCCCCAATGTAAGGGCGGATGAATGCCGCGGCCGCGATGACCAGCGGATATTCGAGGATGCCCCTAAAGATAAGCGGTGCAATCAGTGCATTGAAAATTCCTCCGAGGACGCCGCCCAGCGAAATCCAAAAATAAAAATCAGTCACGTGCTTTGCGCTGGGTCTATCTTGGGCCAGCCGCCCGTGACAAACCAACGCCGTGAAAAAAAACGCGAGCAAATGCAACGACAAAATGAGCCAGTCCGGCTCGGTCGCGTGTAAAAAGACAGTTATGGCGGCGGTGAGAAGCAAAAATGCCTGTCGGCGGGCGACAAAGGCGCCGCTGGCCCAAGAGCTACGGGCAAAAGCGAGAACGAACGACAAAAGATAAGCCGTTAGCGGCAGTACCCAAAGAAGCGGCGCGGACGCGACATCCGTCGTAATGTACGATGTTACTCCCAAAAGAAGACTAGATGGAACAACGGACCAAAAAACCCAGCGGAGACGGCGAGCAAAGGTTACCGGACGGGTGTCCGCTTCAGTACAATTGATGGACTCATCACGCATTACAACTTCCTCGCCGTTGCGCGATAGCGGCCGCAAGAAGTACAGCACACAGACAGCAGTTAAAATAAGCAAAACGAGGTAACCGAAAAACCACAAATGGTTTTGCTGGCTCAACGTGAGTCGCGGCTCCAACAGCAACGGATAGGCGAGCAAGCCGGCGATGCTGCCGCAGTTGCTTGCAGCGTAGAGAAAGTACGGATCGCGAGCTGCACGGTGCTCGCAATGCGCGAACCACTTTTGCAACAGCGGTGCGCCAGCGGACAAGACCAAAAATGGAAAGCCGATCGATACGGTTAAACCGCTTAAAACCAGGCCCACCGGATTACGACCCGGAACGTCGAACCAACCGACCGGAAGCACGATGGGCAAAAGCAGCAGCGCCGCCAGGACCAAAATGAGATGTAGGAGAGCGTGCCGGCGGGAACCAAACCAGTGACTTCCGAAGTGTGCGTAGGCATACCCAAGCAAAAGGCAAGCCTGATAAAAGACCAGACTTGTGTTCCACACCGCCGGACTGCCGCCAAGAAACGGCAGGATCATTTTGGCAACCATGGGTTCAATAATGAACAGAAGCGCTGCGTTAACGAACAGCGTCAGCGAATAGAAGAGTAGCAATCTCGTGTCCTCGCGCGAAGTTTCAAAACTGAGTGGTGCGTGATTCGATCGTAAGCAAGTCTACGCGAGACGCGTGCCAACCTATTGCTAAATCGGCAGCCCGGTGCAGGTTAACGGAGGCGTCAATTGACAGGGACCCGTCACCGTCGATAAAACCGTATCAACAGCCGCGAGTAATTTGACGACAACTGCACCACAATGAGGACAAGAATGGCGAAAGAAATCACAATCGAAGAGTTACGAACCATGGCGCGACGAGCCGGACTGCCGCTTCCCGACGACGAGCTCCTACGATTGCTGCCTGGGGTTAAACGAGCACAAAGTCAGGCGGCGGCGTTGCGAGAGCTATTTACCAACGCCGCCGAGCCGGCGACAATCTTCACCACCTTCAAAATAGACCTAAAGTAAAATTTCTATGCAAAACAATCAGCTTTGCTATCTGACAATTATTGAAGCCGCCGCAGCGTTGCGCAAAAATGATGTTTCTCCCGTCGACCTCGCCGAGGCCACACTAAAACGCATCCAAGCCATCGATAGCAACCTGCATGCTTTCATCACGGTGACCGCCGATCTCGCGCTACAACAGGCGCGCCAAGCGGAGCAGGAGCTTTCAGCCGGCAAAGATCGCGGACCGCTGCACGGCATCCCCATCGCGCTTAAAGATCTCTACATGACAAAGGGTATCCGCACGACTTGTCATTCAGCTGTGTTGGAGAACTGGGTTCCTGATTACGACGCCACCACGGTCACGAAGCTCAAAGAAGCCGGTGCAATCTTGCTGGGCAAGCTCGGCATGCACGAGTTCGCCTTCGGCGGACCATCGGTCGACGCGCCATTTCCTGCAGTGCGAAATCCGTGGAACACGGAACACGTCACGGGCGGGTCGAGCAGTGGCTGCGGAGCGGCGCTAGCCGCGGGACTATGTTTTGGCGCGCTCGGCTCAGACACGGGCGGCTCCATTCGTACGCCCTCAGCTCACTGTGGCGTTGTCGGCATCAAGCCGACCTACGGCCGGGTCAGCCGTTACGGTATCATTCCATTGAGCTGGTCGCTCGATCACGCCGGCCCCATGGCACGCTGCATTGAAGACTGCGCACTCTTGCTTCAGGCCATTGCGGGATTTGACGCAAAGGATCCGGCGTCGGCAATGGTCGCGGTGCCGGACTTTCTTTGCGGGCTTAAAGATGGAATCGCGAACCTCCGCATCGGCGTGCCGCGCGCTGCTTGGTTCGATGAAAACCTGGGAGTCGATGAGGAAACCGAAACAGTCTTCAATCAAGCGCTTGAAGTCTTAAAAAGCCTCGGCGCAACGATCATCGATATTGACGGCAGACCCTTTTCCCTCGCGCGCAAGGCGAATCAGACAATCTTAGTCTGCGAGGCCTACGCCTATCACGAAAAAACGTTGCAAGAGACGCCGATGAAATTTGGCAGTTCGGTGCGCCGGCGCATGCTCGAAGGAGCATTTCTCAGCGCCGCGGATTACCTCACGGCGCAACGTGCGCGATCGATGCTGAATGAACGGATCCGCGCTAATTTTTCCCAGGTCGATATTTTTGCCGCTCCGAGCGCGCCGCGCCCGCCCGAAGCATTCTCGACCATGGATCCCAACGAGCAGAATCTCGGTCCGAGTTTCACCAACCCGTTTAATCTTACAGGCTTACCTGCCATTTCCGTGCCTTGCGGCTTTACCCAGGGGAATCTACCGGTAGGATTGCAAATCGCCGCTAAGCCGTTCGAGGAATCCACAGTCCTGCGCGTCGCACACTCGTACGAACAGGCGACTAACTGGCATGACCAAAGACCCGTGCTGGAATGAAAACGCCGCGCGTGCCAGCTTCGGCAAGCCGTTGCAATCCAACTTCGACTCACAAAAATCTCCACCGAGGCACTTGACGGTCGCTTGATGACCGCGATATAGACTTGCGTAAGTTATCCAGGAAGTGTTCGATGCTGGAATTGGTTTTGCGGACCGGAACGATCGTCGCTTCGTTCTTCGGTTTCGCGTTAATTACGTTGGTCCTCCGACGCGCCGTCAGAAAGTCGCGTAAGCCGGGTAAATCACCGGACCTCAAACCCGTCA
>VBKX01000348.1 GCA_005879435.1 Deltaproteobacteria bacterium | reverse complement strand
TCGGATGATGATCGCGCCAGGCCGGCGCCCTTGTTTCGAAAGTAAACGGTTGCAATCGATCCTCCGAATCTGATCTTTTGAGCATCTTCCGTGCCAACGCCTCGTACCATAAGATTGGTGTCGATTTAAGGAGATAGCATTCAGCCGTTAATTGGCCGATGACATGTTGGGACATTCTTGGCGGATTTTACCAAAAATGAACTTTTCCAAGGTAGTAGAAGCAAAGCTGCAGATTATGCATCCCAGGCGAGAGAGTGTTAATACTCTAGTTCGGCACGGCATCGTCGAGCCGTAAGCAGTATTCGCAAGTCTTCAGGGTTTAGGTCGTTTATTCTTTTCGTTCCGGCAGCGTTGTGCTAGCAGAAGAAAAAGATGACTGCGATCAAACAACTCAACGATTCGATCATTCGGTGCAAAAGGTGCCCGCGGCTGGTGCGGTGGCGAGAAGCGGCAGCGAAAAATCCGCCGCGGCGTTATCTCGGGCAAAGCTACTGGGCCAAACCGTTGCCCGGATTCGGCGACCCGAAGCCGCGCCTGTTGATCGTCGGCCTGGCTCCCGCGGCGCACGGCGGCAATCGCACCGGACGCATGTTTACGGGAGACCGCAGCGGCGACTGGCTTTACGGCGCGCTTCACGCCGCCGGTTTTGCCAATCAGGCCAATTCCGATCATTGCGACGACGGTCTGAAGCTGCATGACTGTTACATCACGGCGGCGGTGCACTGTGCGCCGCCGGGAAACAAGCCGGCGATTGGCGAATTCCAGCGCTGCCGACCCTACTTGGTACAAGAGCTGAAACATTTTCGCCAAGTGAAAGTGGTGATCGCGCTCGGCAAGATTGCCTTCGATTCGTTTATCAGAGCCTATGAAGAAGCCGGCGGAACGATGGCCAAACCGCGGCCTAAATTCGGCCATGGCGTCGCGGTGGACTTGCCAAATGGTCAGCGACTAATCTGCTCGTATCATCCGAGCCAGCAAAACACCTTCACCGGGAAACTCACGAGACCGATGTTTCAAAGTATCTTTGATCGGGCGCGCGCGATTCTGAACGAGTAGACAGATACGCGCCATCAAATGGAATCGGGAATCTTATATGCGCTCGTCGCCGGTCTTTTTTGGGGCACGAGTCCGGTACTGGTGAAACGCGGGTTGGCGGGTGCCGACGTGAGCGCGGCGACGCTCTACCAACAGGCTACGATTCTTCTAACGCTATTTCTCTCAGCGCTGCTCGAAGGCGATTTATTCTCCGGCAAGATCCCTTCTGTCGCGGTTCTTATTTTCGCTGGCACCGGCGTCGTCGGCGCCTATCTCGGCCGGACGCTGTTCGTCAGAAGCGTCGATCAGATCGGCGCCTCGCGAGCCCAATCACTCAACAATTCCTCGCCGTTGATCACCGTACTGTTGGCGGCGGCCGTGCTCGGCGAGCGTCTGTCTTTTGCTGTCTTGATCGGCGTGATGTTTATCATCTCCGGCGTCTTTTTCGTCACCCAATCCGAGCCGGCGCCGGGCGGCAAGCCCGCGCCGCGACGGATCACTCTGGCCGCCGTGCTGGCGACGCTTTGCTACGGCGTGGTGCCGGTGCTGAAAAAATTCGGCACCGATCACGGCGGTCCGCCCGTGCTCGGCGCGCTGATCATGCACGCGACGGGCTTGGCGCTGCTGATGACGCTGGGGAATTTGCTGAAGATCGAACGCAAGTGGCAAAGAATTTCGACCAACAGTGCGATCTGTTTTGTCGCCGCGGGTTTTCTCTATGCCATCGGTTCGATCTTTACTTTGAAAGCGCTGGTGCACGCGCCTGCCTCCGTGGTGGCGCCGATCTGGAGCGCGCAGCCTATCGTCAGTTTCTTTCTGGCTAAGACCACGCTTAAAGGCATCGAAGAAGTCAGTATCAAGGACGGCGCGGCCGCGGCGCTGGTCGTCATCGGCGTTTTGGTGTTACGGTGGGGATGAAATGGTCGTTCAAAAGTTCAAGGTTCAATAGTTCAAGGCAGCGGCGATCCTATGTGGTCGCCCAACACGAGGGCAATGATGAGCGTGAAAGAAGGCAGAGATCATTTCGAGATTGCCGCTGAGTTAGAAAAGCGCGTTGAAGGCGATGTTCGCTTCGATCGTTATTCGCGGCTGCTCTATTCCACGGACGCGTCGATTTACCAGATCGAGCCCGTCGGCGTGGTCGTGCCGCGCCACAAAGGCGACGTTCAGGCAGTGATCGAAATCGCCAACAAGTTGAACATTTCCGTGCTTTCGCGCGGCGGCGGCACTTCGCTTGCCGGTCAGGCGGTGGGCCACTCCATCGTCCTCGATTTTTCCAAATACATGCAGAATGTTATCGAGGTAAACAAAGAAGAGCTTTGGTGCCGCGTGCAGCCGGGCCTGGTTCAAGATGAATTGAACGCCCACGTCCGCGCCATGGGATTGCAGTTCGGCCCCGACACTTCGACTTCGAATCGCGCCACCATCGGCGGCATGATCGGCAACAACTCCGCCGGCGCCCATTCGCTGACCTACGGCAAGACGTTGGACCACGTGATCGAACTGACGGTCTTCCTTGCCGACGGCAGTGAAGTTGTCTTGAAGGATTTATCCCCGGAAACCGTGGAAAGTAAGAGCCGGGCCGATACCATCGAAGGGCGCGCGTACCGCGAAGTCTTTCGTCTGGCGCAGCAGTACAGGAGCGAAATCCTCGCGCGCTATCCGAAAATCATGCGGCGCGTGTCCGGCTACAATCTAGACGAATTCGTCAAGCCCCAGCCATTCAATTTATCGCGCATGATTGTCGGCTCGGAGGGCACGCTGGCGACGATCGTCGAGACCAAGATGCGACTCGTGCCCAAACCCAAGTGGACGGCGATGGACGTCATTCACTTCCATGACGACATCGCTGCGCTAGAGGCAGCGCAGGTAATTTTGGAAACTGCACCCTATGCTCTGGAGTCCACCGACAAGATGATTCTCGATTTGGCGCGGGGCAACATCGTACAGTCCCAACGTCTGGGTTTCGTCCAGGGAAACCCGAGTTCCCTGCTGATGGTCGAGTACGCCGGCGAAAGCGAAAAAGAGGTGAGGGAGCAAGTCGACAAACTCGAAGAAGTGCGCAAGCGCGAGAAGATCAGCTACGTCGCCACGCTCGCGTTCAAGCCGGAAGAGGTGAAGGCGATCTGTGGCGTGCGCAAGTCTGGACTCGGTTTGTTGCTCGGAACCACGGGCGACAAGAAGCCTATTGCCTTCGTCGAGGATGCGGCGGTGGAACCGTCCAAGCTTCCGGAATTTATCAAACGTTTTCGCGAAATCGTCAGGCGTCACGACACGGTGGCCGGTTACTACGGCCACTGCTCGGTCGGCTGCATGCATATCCGTCCGTTGATCAATCTCAAGGAAGAGAGCGAAAAGCAAAAAATGGTTTCCATCGCCAATGCGATTGCCGATCTCGTGCTGGAATTCAACGGCGCCATGTCCGGAGAGCACGGCGATGGCCTGGCACGGAGCCATTTCAATGCCAAGCTCTTTGGCCCGGCGCTTTACGATGCGTTTCGTCAAGTGAAACGGGCCTTCGATCCGAAAAATCTCATGAACCCCGGCAAGATCGTCGATGCGCCGGCGATGACCGAGTCGCTGAAAATCAGCCCGCAGTACAAAGCCTGGGAGCCGCGCACGACGCTCGACTTCGCCGCGCAAGGTGGTTTCGCGCGGGCGGTGGAAATGTGCAGCGGGATGGGCGAGTGCCGCAAAAAACTCGACGGCACCATGTGCCCGTCTTACATGGGCACCCTCGACGAGGAGCATTCCACGCGCGGTCGCGCCAACGCGCTCAGAAACGCGATCGCCGGAAGAGTGCCGCAGGAAGAATTCACCGGCAAACGGTTGTACGAAGTGATGGATCTTTGTCTCGAATGCAAAGCCTGCAAGGCGGAGTGTCCGTCCAACGTCGACATGGCGAAGCTCAAATACGAATTTCTCGATCACTACCATCGCGCCAACGGCTTGCCTCTGCGCAATAGAATATTTGGCGGAATCGAGACCTTGAACCGTATCGGTTCAAGCCTGGCGCCGGTGTCGAATTGGATCGCGAATTTATCGCTTAACCGCTGGCTGATGGAACTCGTCGCTGGCATCGACCGGAGACGCCCATTGCCGCTGTTCGCCGGCGAAACTTTCGAAGATTGGTTTCGTAAGTATAAAACGGAAGGGGACGGATCGAAAGGCGAGGTCGCGTTGTTTCACGACACGTTTAACAACTACAACACCCCCAACGTCGCGATTGCGGCGACACGCTTTCTGGAAAAATCCGGCTATCGCGTCGTGCTCGCTGAGAAAAAATGCTGCGGCCGGCCGATGATCTCGAAGGGGATGCTCAGCCAGGCGAAGGAAAATGCCGCGTGGAACGTCGACAAGCTCGCGCCATTCGCCGAGAAGGGGACGCCGATCGTCGGGCTGGAGCCGTCGTGCTTGCTAACACTACGCGATGAGTATCCCGAATTCATCCGCACGACCGCGGCTAAGAAAGTTGCCGAAAACAGTTTTCTGCTCGAAGAGTTTGTCATGCGCACGGCTGGCGTTCAAGTCGGAGGGCAACGGCAAGAAAGTTTTATTGCACGGCCACTGCCACCAAAAATCTCTGGTGGGAACGGCGCCGACCATCGCCATGCTCAAAGCGGTGGGCTACGAAGTCAGCGAAGTCGACTCCGGTTGCTGCGGAATGGCCGGCTCTTTTGGTTTTGAAAAAGAGCATTACGATCTCTCAACCAAAATCGGCAACCGGCGCCTCGTGCCGGCGGTAAAAGCCGCCGCGGAGAATGTCGAAATCGTCGCGCCGGGGATTTCATGCAGGCAGCAGATCGATCACCTCGCAGGCAGAAAAGCGAAGCATCCGGCGGAGCTCTTATGGGCAGGACTGAGTAATGAGGACTGAGGACTGAGTTGATCGGAGGAGACGGTGGCGGCGCGAATCGAACGGTTCGAAGAGTTGATTGCTGGCAGAAGGCTCGAACACTGACTCGTGAAATCTATGAAACCACTCGGCGAGGAGCATTTGCGCGAGACTTTGGGTTGTCCGGGCAGATTCAACGTGCGGCCGTGTCGATCATGTCCAATATTGCGGAAGGATTTGAACGCGGAGGGAGAGGAGAGTTTCACCAGTTTCTCTCAACCGCTAAGGCTTCGTGTGCCGAGCTTCGATCCCAACTACTATATGTCGCTTTCGACGTAGGTTATATTGAAGGGCAAGAGTTTCATGTTTTATTGCAGCACGCCGAAGAGGTCGCGAGGATCATCGGCGGGCTGAGAGTGTCCGTCGCGAAGCAAAGGAAGAGTAGCTGAGATGAATTCATCATTCCCCCTGAGTGCTCAGTCCTCAGTCCTTAGACCTCGTCACTTAGTAGTTCCAGTCCGGTTCTTCGCTTTCAGGAAGTAAGCTAAATATAGCTTCGGCGGTGCCGTTAATCGGGCCGACGACAGTGGCCGCCAATTCATTGAACCATTCCAGATAGCGGGCAATCTGACGCCGGGTGGAAAACACTTCGAAGGATCGGGAACCGGTCAGTTCGCGCAATTCGTTCGCGTAATCCTGCGCCTTGGCGGCAAAATTCTCGACCGGATCGCGATTGCGCACGCCGTCTACGAGCGGCGCGAGGAGATAGAGCTCGATCAGATTGGCAATCGCCCACTTGCGCGCGAAATGATCTTCGTTGCGCAAATCGGTGAGCGACTGCGCTTCGGCCAGCGCCCAAAGCCGCCGGGGGGATTTTTCCGAATTCTCCGCCGCCTGCGGCTGATCGAATGAATTCAAAATCAACGTCAGCGAAAGAAACTGGACGATCGCCCAGTGGTTGGCGCGGTTGCTGAGAAACGCGTTCCAGTAATGCTCCCGCGCGCGTTCGAGCGCCTCCATCATATCGCGGCTTGCTTGGTCATGTTCGTTCGGATCGATCGTGGTAATTTTGGTGATGGCATGATGGATTTCAGCCTCGCGCTTTTCGGTGCTCGCAAGCAGGCCGCGGATGCGCGCTGTATGAGCGGGATGCCGAATCAGCAACTTTTCGAGTCTGACTTTCGCCGTGGCGACTTGTTGTTTCGCGACCCGCAGTAACACTTCCTTTTCCTCTTCGGTCTCGGGCTTGGCTTGATTCGCCATGGAGCGCCGGCTGGTGCGCGTAGAGAAGCGCCGCGTGACTTCATCGGCCTCGTGCAGCGCGACGTTGATGCTGTTCATGGCGCGCTGGATCTGCACGGCGGCGAGCTGGTCGTCGAAATCCGGCGGCAGCGATGCGTACGCGGTCACCGATGCCCAGTCATGGGTGGTGGGAAACTGGGTATGCAATTGCCGCCGCAAATCCATCAGCAGCTTGCGCGGATCTTCACCCCAAAGCAGTCCATGATAGAGAATTTCCACCAGCCGCACCGACCCGCCGTAGGACAAGGGAAATTGCGATGCGATCACCATGGGAACGCCGGCTTCGTGCAGCGCGTGAGCGATGCTGGCGCCGGCGCCGGCGATTGAACCGACGTTGCCGCTGTTACAACTCGCGAGTGTGACAACCGTTGGGCGCGCTAGCTGGCCGTCCCGAGTTTTTTGCGCAACGCGCAACGCGGTCGCCAGGCGCTCGCCGCTCACGATATCGGCGTCGCCCATGACGTCGGCGGCGTTATGGAGCGCGAGTCCGAAGCGCACGTCGTAGTCATTACGGTGCTCATGACCATGAGCGAGGATGTGAATATGGGTATATTCGCCGTACGCGCAGGCCGCTTCGATGGACTCGGCGCTGGCGTGGCTTGCGCTTGTCCGGACCTTCCGCTTCGGTGGCGCCGATCCAGGGCTCGATAGCTTTGCGCAGGGCGAGCAGATGGGCGCCGGCGGGAACGGCCGGGTAACCCGGCGGCGCGGCAGTGACAAACAAAATTTTTGGGCGCTTCGGCCAGTCGACAAATTCTTCGGGCACGCGGCGCGTCTCGCGGGTGATGCACAACGGCAGCTGCGACTGCAGCAGCAGCGATTGCCCGGCTCCGGGAAAGCCGTGCGGCGCCAGCGCGAGCTCGAAGGGCAGCAGCGCGAGCTCGGCGGCCGACAGCACCAGACGCAAGTGCGTGACCGGTTCATGATCGGCGTCGGTCTGCTGGCCGTTGATGGCGGCAGTGAGCCCGGGGATCGTGGATAGTAGATCGCCCATCACCTGCGCCGTGTCGCGCACCTGAAAAAT
>VBKX01000347.1 GCA_005879435.1 Deltaproteobacteria bacterium | reverse complement strand
CGCTGGTTCTCCTTGCCCATCAGCTTGGACCAGCCCGTGCGAATGAGGACCGCATCGCCGGGCTGAAGCAACTGATTGGCTTATGCAAACGCCTGCTGTAGATCGTCGGGCGTGATGTTGTACGACGTCGGCAGCATATCCACGCCTTTTAGTCCGGCGACGTCGATCAAGACGCCGCGGGTCATCAGGCTGCCGACATTCTCGACGCCGAGCTTCTTGAATCCGCTGCGCGTGCCGATGTCGCCAAGCTTGAAGCAATTGTAGAAACTATCGCCCCACATCTGGTGCGCGAATGCGTCGAACTGGGTGCCGATCTGGCCGAGTTCGGAGACGATCAGCTCTTCGTTGGCCACACGGGCATTCGGCACCGGCAGCGCGGGTGTGGTGTAGATGTTGAAGACACGGTTGGCGTTGATGAAAGCTTCCTTTGGGTCGGGAGACAATACGGCTGCGAGCTCGAATACTTCGCCGGTCTTGATCAGCTTTGCCGCGCGCAGAATACTCTCGGGCTTCATCATGTTAGCGGAACCCCGCTGGTCGGCGGCGCCCCACTTCGATGGACAGCGCTGATTGTCAGGCGGCATCTGCCAAGTTTGTGCGTGCAGCGGCGCGCTGCCGAAAGCCAGCACCGCCGAAGTTGCCATGGCCAAAGCATTTAGCTGCATATTGCTACCTCCGCAATGTGGATTGTTTCTTGAATTTGTCGGCAATCCCGCTTTCTGCTCGCGTGCCACAGAGACAATATTTTGCTGGAGAATATGCGAATCCGCTCAGACGACCAACGACTTGAACCATTGAAACAGTTCGGCGATCTGTTCCGGAATTCGTGGATCTTCATGGTGCCGCAAGCGCTACGGCATACCCGGCGTGTTCACCCGAATCTTATAGATGCTCGTCCGGGCCGCAATATAGAGAGTCTTCCGGTCGGCATCGCCGAATTCGACATTGGCGGCAAGCTCGGGCGTGAGAATCGTGCCCAGATGCTTGCCCTCCGGTGAAATAATCCAGACCCCACCGGCCGCCGTTTCGTAGAGGTTCCCCTTGCTATCGACCCGAAGGCCGTCGGTAATGCCGGGAGTCGGGTCTTTGCTGATGTCGATGAACATCGTGCCGTTGACGAGCGTGCCGTCCGGTTGGACCTCGTAACGCTTGACGAACTTGTCGCGGCTGCCATTCGCATAGAGATACTTTTCGTCCGGCGAAAATGCCAGCCCGTTCGTGTTTGGTATATCGGTGATCACCCGGCTCACCTTGCCGTTCCTGAGCATGTAAACCCCGCCGAAATCCAACTCCTTCTTCGGATCCTTTTCCCTGAGACGGAGGCCGCCGAATCCGTCCGTGAAATAAATCGACCCGTCCTTTTTCACGACGACGTCGTTGGTGCCGCCGAAGCGCTTTCCCTCGTAGCGATCGGCGAGAACGGTGCGCTTGCCGTTGTTTTCGATGCGATCGATGGACCGGCCTGCCCACGTCGCGATGATGAGTCGACCCTGTCGGTCCAAGGCAAGCCCGTTCGACCCGATCATGGGGAATTCCTCGAAAAGTGGGTCGTTTCGATCCTTTCCATTGGTTTGGATAAAAGCCACGCGCCAAACGTCCTGACCCGTATAGCCGCTATGGTCGAGATACACGGACAGCTTGCCATCCGGCGTCCACTTGTAAATCACGTTGTCCCTCGGTAAATCCAAAGCCACCTTTCACCACTTCCAATTTGGCGTCGGGAGACACGAGCGCATCGAGGGCAGGATCCAATCTGACGACTGCTCTATCGCTCGGATTTTGCGCTGTTGCCACGCGGACTCCTGTGATCGTGACGAACAAAATGACGACAGGCATCCATAATTTTTTCATGGCAAAGCCTCCCTCAAACCAGATGTCCAGGACGAACGACGTTGCGACCGATATGATAGCGGCTCTGGTCATCGTTCTCCTCGGAATTCCCGATTGCAGAATTCAGAATTGCAACCTGCGGTCTACTATTTTGAGATGCCGGAGGTCAAGGCTTGCCCCGAGGCGCTTTGTCTAGCGCCCGTCGTAAACCTTCGCGATAAAGCCTTCGCTCTCGAGCTCTGCGATCAGGCTCCGGTCGGTGAAGTCCTCCACCTTGAGTGGGTTGGTCTGCGGCACGGTGGCCGCGAGTTGCGTCAGAGCGACGCCCATCAACTTGGGATCGGGGATCGGAATTTTTTCGTGGACGGTTTTATAGACTTCGAAGATCTTGTCGAGCACCGATCGATCGCTGGTCTTGAGAAACTTTTGCATTACCGAGACGGTATATTCTTTGTCGGTCTTCGCTGTCTTGATGCCCTCGATCCAGCCGCGCAGAAATCTTTTCACGATGTCTCGCTTGGCCGCAAGAAAAGATTTGCTGACGATGATCGTGCTGCTGGGATATTGGATCGGCAGCTGGCTCAAATCGATCAACTTATGAAATCCCAATTTCTCGGCTTCCAGAGCGGTATCCCCGGTGACGATGGCGCCATCGACGGCGCCGACTTTGAGCGCGCCCAGCCGTTCGGGCAAGCCGCCTGATTGAATCACCGCGACGTCGCGGTCGGGGACCAAATTGTAGTGCCGCAACGCCGCGCGCAGGATCAAATCCGACAGTGAACCATAGCGGTCGCCGCCGATCTTTTTATTCTTCAGTTCCTCCGGCTTTTTGATCGAGCTGCGGGTCATGATGACGTGCAGCAGACGATTCGAGGTCACGCCGACGGCGCTCAGTTCCGCGCCGCGCGCCCAGGCGGTCAGCGCCGGTGCCGAGCTCATGTTGGCGATGTCCACTTGGCCGGACAAGATCGCCGGCACGATCACGGAACCGGCGGAGATATAGATTAACTGCACGTCCAAGCCGTACTTTTTGAAAAATCCGGCCTGATCGGCGATCCACAGCGGCGCGTAGTTAGGCGACAGCGCCGCGAACGGAACTTTTAAATTTTGCGCCGCGGCGGGAGTGATACAAGTGCAGAGCCAAACGACCGCCAGCGTGAACCCAAGCCCCGACGCTCGCCGCCGCATCGCGACGAGTATCTCAGCTAACCGCCGCGAGCTGCTGCGGCCTGATTTCGGATACCAGTTCGAGATCATCGGAGCGCGAGACCGTAACGTTGAAATTGTAGGCGCCGGAGCGGAACTGATGCAGAGCGAAAGGCTGCGACTGCGGATGGACGCCGTGAATGCAGTCTTCGAGCACGAGGCTGTAATAATTTCGGATGTGGAAGCCGATGACCGCATGATAGACGCAGTTGCTCGAACCGATGCCGGTAACGACGATCTTATCCCGGCACGGCCGCAGGTCGAGCTTTTCCAGCACCGCTTCCATCAAGGTCTTGTAGAAACAGTCATGGGAGGTTTTCTGAACAATGGACTCGCCGGGCAGCGGTTGTAGCTCCTCGACGAAATCGGCGCCCGGGCTGCCGAGCAGCAAACCGTACTGCCGTCCGAAGACGGTGAATTCAGGATGATCTTTGCTACGGACGGATTGGACGTGAATGATCTTCCCATTCACTGCGCGGAAGCGATCGAGCAAGCGGCGGATATTGCCGATGACTGGTTTCACGCCGGCCCCATGGCGCTCACACCCTTCCACCTGCATATCGACAATCACGAGACCCGTAGACTCCGGCTGCAGTTCGATTTTCGCATTGGCCATGGGTGAATCCTCCGAGACGTTGGTTTTCACGCGACTATTTCACGGGCGTTCGCGAGTTGTCAATGTAAGTGATGGAGGACGATGATAGACATGAATGCAGAGTCCGGTTCGACACCCGCAATTTTGCAGCCCTGGGCTCTTATAGCGCTTCCGACAATACGCGATCCGGCTCGCCGTATTTGCTCGCCAACTGGCGGACCTCTGGATCATCGAGAGCCTTGAGGCGCCCACGGTCGATGATGGTTGTCCCATTGGCCCGGACGGTCGTCTGAAAAATAATCGCATCGACGTGAATGCGTTTTTTCTGATGCCCGCCGCCAAAGCCCCAATGGACGGCGCCGGCGTGATTTGCTCCGTGGTAACCCCGCTCACCTCGAAAGGTCGGAACTTTCGGATTGTGGCCGACGCCGATTTCACGGAGCTGGCAAACATTATCCAGATCTTCTTCGATAACCCGGCGAAACATGTCGGCTTCTTTGCCTCCTTCAATGGAGACGATCCGGCCTTGTTTCATGTGGCACGTCACCGGCTCCTGGTACGCTGAATCGCCGGACCAGCCACGATAAACACCCGGAGCAAGCGTCAAGGCATCGAGGCAAATGGTTCCTTCACTCGTCACATTGTGCGGCTCCGATGGGCTCAACACATTAGGTCCGTGTCCGACGGGCAGATGGCTGACGAAGCCCGGTTTGTTGGCGACAATCTGACCGGAATAACGCGGGTCCTGGGCAAATTTCTCTTCGATATTCTCCTTGGTGAGCGTGACGCGAAAGTCGGTTCCTTTGGTGTCGGTGATATGCACATCGACGTCTTTGCCGCAGCGAAACACATCCCATGTTTTCGGATATAAGGCAGAGAGCACGTCCAGGGGAAATCGCACCGCGTCATCCGAGAGTAGGGCAGCCGTGCGGCAATGCGGAAACCCGACGCAGCGAATGCCGCGCTCTTGACGCAGAGCTTTGATGACTAAAGAGTTCGCCATCTCCCAGGAAAAATAAAGCACATTCGCCGTCTTAATGGCTTCGACAAATTCGTCCGGCGGACCGTAACCTCGACCACGCTCGACCATGCATAAGAAGGGAGTGGCGCCGATCTCGGCGGCGGCGGCGAAGAAAGCGTGAATGACATCGGATTCGACGCGGAGGTCGCAAATAAAACCGACGCGCTCCCCCTTACTGACCGCGCCCACTTTCAATGCGGCGCGGGCGCCTTCCAAAACCGCCATCGATTGTAAAAAATTGGACGACATTATTTATGTTCTCCCTTCAGTGCTGGACCGGCTCAACGAGAAAGATTCGACTCCTGAATGATTTCTAATTATACCTAGATCGGCGACGCGAAGCCGTCAACGGGACACAAAATTATCTTGACTTGCTCTAAGAGTATCCCTATTAAAGTTGAAATCCCTGATTGAACTGCGGTGACCACGATTAGGAAAATTTTGCTGTTCGCCTTCCTGTTGCAGCCGCTTTGCGTCGCGGCCACGCGCGGCGCCGATAATCGCTATTCGATCCACACCTCCGGTCTCAACAGCAGTGTATACGTGAATATGCTTTACTTCGCCAATCTGGTGAACCAGTACGCGACGGATTTCACGCTCGTCACGCTGCCGTCCGAGGGCGGTCCGAGCAATATGATTTCGGTCAATGACGGACGCGCCTCCTTCGGGACCAGCACCGCGGAATCGGTCAAAGAAGCTTATGACGGCACGGGCGAGTTTCAAGGGCGAGCGCAGAGACGAATTCGCCACGTGGCGAGCTTCGGTTTTAGTCTCATGTTCATCTACGCGCATCCCGACTCCAACATTCAATCGATCTCTGATCTCAAAGGACGAAAAATCGTCTATGGCGGCGGTACCGGTTCGGCGCTTCTGGGCAAGCAGATTCTCGATGTCTACGGCATTACTTCGGATGTAACGGCGGTAAGAGGCGACACGGATAAGGCGCGCGATGCGCTGGAAAAAAAAGAAATCGACGCGGTCTTCAGCATCGCCCGTCTGCCTGTACCCGCTTATAGCGAGATGGTCAAGCGGCAAACGCTGAAGATCATCCCGTTGGATTCGGCCAGGATTCAAGCGCTGCAAAAGCGTTCGCCGCTTTATCTCGACGTCGATATCAAGACTTACTATCCGGACTATCCGCGATCCGCGCGAGTGGTGGGTTTGCCCGGACCCCTGATCGCGCGTGACGACGTGAGCCCGAGCGTTGTTTATCAAATATTGAAGATCGTCTACTCGCGCATGGCTGAATTGCAAAAAATGAACGACGGGTTTCGCGGCGAATCCCCGGCAACCGGCTTACGCGGTCTGGCGATTCCGTTACATGCGGGCGCGGAAAAATTCTTCGCGGAGTTCGGAGCGACAAAATAATCGCTTAAGGAGCCGGTTTGTTTACGGACAAGGCGCAAATTTGTTTAGCAATCTTTTGGACGCTTTCATTTGGGTTTCTCCCTACGCTGG
>VBKX01000346.1 GCA_005879435.1 Deltaproteobacteria bacterium | reverse complement strand
AGCGGCGAGCAAGAACGCCGGCGTGAATCCGTGATTTTGCATCACGTAGCCGACGATCAAGGTCCAGATCGGACCGGAGATGCAGCCGACGAAATAGTAAATTGAAAACGCCGCGTCGGTGAGATCGTCGCGGGCGTTGTCGCTGATCATGGCTTGGGTCAGCGAGCTGCGGGCCTCCACGACGCTGCCGTAGAGAATCAGGTTCAAATAAAAAAGCGGGCCCAGCGAAGTCTGATAAGCGAGCCATACGGTCATCACAGCCGACAACAATAGCGTGACCTGCGTGACGACGGCGCGCCTTCCCAATCGATCGGATACCCAAGCGATGGCGAGCGGACCGACCAAGCCGGCGCCTTGCAACACAGTTAAAAACAACCCGCCGACCGAAGCCGTGACGTCGAAGCGCTCCATGAAAAAAGGCACAAGATAGGTGAGATTGATGCCGGTGCCGCGTCCGGCGGCGCCGACCATCAGCACGAGAGAGGTGAAGAGAATATTGCGGTTCTTGAGGCAGACTCGGTACGCGTCGATATTCGCTTTGAAATTGGCCTTGCTGTCTTTGGCTTCGTCGGCAGCCGAAGCGTGCTCGCGCACCATAAAAAGCGCCAGTCCCATGATCAGGCTCATCATGCCAAAAAGGACGAAGGCCGTTCTCCAGTTCATGTAAAGCAAGGCGATCGACGCCAAGCCCGGGCCGATGAAAGAGCCGAAGCTCCCTGCCGAATGATGAAACGTGAGCGCCCAACCGCGCGCCTTGGGGTAGAAGCGCGACAAAATGCTGGCGCCGAGCGGATGCTGCGGACTCGACCCGGCATCGATGGCTACGCGCGCGACCAGGAGCTGCGGATAACTGCCGACAAAAAATTGCGCGATCGCGGAGAGGCCGACGATCACGTTACCCGTGCCGAGGATGACCGTGCGCTTGAAGAAACCGGTGAACAGCCCGTACACCACCTGGAGCCCTTGGCCGACAAAATTCGATATCGCCGAAAGCGCGCCGAGCTGAAGGAGGCCGAAACCGAGATCGCCCATCATGACGGGAAATATTACCGAGGTGATACTGTACTGCAGATGATTGAGCGTATGACACGTGCTGACTAAACTGAGCGCCATGCGTTTTTGTTGAATCGTGGCTTCGAGAGTCGGTATGTCGGAGGATGGCGCGGCTATGGCTGTGACGGTGCTGGGTTGCTCGCTCATGACAATTTACTTCCTCGTTGAAGTATTGGACTGATGAAGCACTGGGATCTTGTGTACAGGTTGGCGGTGTTGTCTGTCAACGGTGAATTGAGGACAGCGATACAGAGTGGGGCGGGGACGGACGGTTTCAGGAGTCAGTTCTTTTTTGCGCGTCGGCCGGCGTGTCCTTCGACATAAAAAAACTGGCGAACACGCCGATGACCATGAAGGCGAATCCGGTTAGGAACGCGTACCAGATCGCGTCGCCCAGGATCGCGATCGTTTTCGGCAACAGTTCCGGCGGGATTTGCGCGCGCGTCGCCGGCTCGAGGAGATTTTGCGGATGAGCCAGTTTGTTGAGCAGCGCGGTTGAAAGACCGCCGCCGGAAAGTTGATTGAGGCCATGCTGCATTTGATTCAGCAATACCGTTCCCATCAGGCTTACGGCGAAGGCGCCGCCGAACGTTCTAAACAGCATTGATGTGGACGTCGCCACGCCGATCTGTTGATGCGGCACGGAGTTTTGCACCGCCACGAGTGTCGTGAGATTAGCCATGCCCATCCCCGTGCCGATCAAGGTTCCGCTGACGGCGACCAATAGGACTGTGAGATCGGACTTGAAAGCGACGAAAAAACTATAGCCGATTGTCAATAGCGCCATACCTGCTACAGCTACGGCGCGATAACCGAAGCGATTGAGGGCTTGTCCGGCGATCAAGCTGCCGGCGGTCCATGTCACGCTGACGAACAGCAGCAGCATCCCGGCGCGCGATGCGGTGAGTCCGCTGATGCCTTGGAGATAAAGAGGCAAATAGCTGACCGCCCCGAACACACCCATCGCTGCCAAGGTGGCGACGACGGCGGAGGTTTTGAAAAGGCTTAGCTTGAATAGATCCAGCGGTATGATCGGCTCCGCGGCCCTACGCTCAATGAAATAAAAAGCTATTAGAAAGACGATTGCGAGCGCAATGATCCCGATGAGATCGGCGTGGAGCGGTTGTCTGGAATGCGCGCTGTGGGACAGCGCGTAGAAGAGCAGCAGCAGCGCCGACAGCAGCGTCAGAGTTCCGGCAAAATCAAGGTTGTGCGCGCGGCGCTCTCCACCAGCCTCTTTGAGCCCGACGACGATTAAAGCGATGGCGACCGCGGTAATCGGCAGATTGACGAAGAACGCCCAGCGCCAACTCCAGTTTTCCACGATGATGCCGCCGGCCAGCGGGCCGAGGATTGATGCGATGCCCCAGATGCCGCTGATGATGCCCTGCATCTTGGCGCGCTGTTCCGGCGAGTAGAGGACGCCAACAAGGATAAAAGACAGAGCATAGATGGCGCCACCGCCGAGCCCCTGAACGGCGCGAAACAGCACCAGCGCTTCCATGCTTTGCGCTGCGCCGCACAAGGTCGAGCCAAGAACAAAAATCGCGATGCCGATCAGCATCAAGCGGCGCCGGCTGTAGAGATCGGATAATTTTCCGAACAGCGGCGTACTGAGCGCGGAGGTGAGCATGTAAATAGAAAAAACCCAGCTATAGAGCTCGAGGCCGCCGAGCTTGGCGACGATGGTCGGCATCGCGGTGCTGACGATCGTCGCGTCGATGGCGAAAAGAAAGATCACCAGCATCACGCCGAAGGCGGCGAGATTGCGTTTCGATGTTTTTGAGGTGGGCGTTTCTGAAAGCGGGGTCAAAGCGGCTCGCTCCGTTGCGTGCGCGTGAAGATAGATCTTTATGAGTTGAACTAGTTCGTACCGGGAGTCAAGGCGGCGCCGGAGAATTGGTGCGACGCGTTGACGCGGCTCGGCCTAGGCGCTAGAAAAGGCGGGACCATTTCATGGAGGCAAGGATGTTCGAAAGAGTTTTTAGAAGCGTAATGATCTCGTTAGCGATGGGTTGGATGACTCCATCTGGATTCTTATCGGCGCAAGTTACGCCGGAGTTGGTGGAGGCAGCGAAGAAAGCAGGCGAGGTGATGTTTTACGGCGCCATCACCATCAACTCGTCCAAGGTGGTCGGCGATGCCTTCGAGAAAAAATACGGCATCAAGCTCAAACATTGGCGCGGTGACGCGACGGAACTGATCAACCGTTCGCTCGCGGAAGCACGGGCGGGAAAGCCGGCTTTCGACGTGACCTTGGGCAATGAAGTGGTCATGACTGCTCTCGACGACAGGAAAATGCTTGGCGTCTTCGATCCGCCCGCTGCAAAGAGTTACCCAAAGCAATTCCGCGACCCGGACATGCGCATGACGCCGTGGCGAGTTTTGCCCTATGGCATCAATTACAACAACCAGTTGCTCAAGGCCGACGAAGCGCCGAAGACGTTCGAAGAATTATTGTTGCCCAAATGGAAACAAAAAT
>VBKX01000345.1 GCA_005879435.1 Deltaproteobacteria bacterium | reverse complement strand
TCATTCGCCTTCGCTTGCTGGTGTCTCGTTATTCATGACGCCGGCCGCGCACAGCCGAAAATAACACTGAAAGAATCGTGAAGAAATTGACGATATGAACCGTGTGGTTGAACGAGTGAACAAAAATCTCCGGAGAATCACTCCATGACTGCGGCGATTCGATTTGCGCTCGCGTCATACCCGCGGCGGCGAGTCCGTAGGTAAACAAAGTCGCCGATAGCGCGACGCCCATCGCGCCGCCGGTGCGGGCAGTCGTGGTGTTCATGCCCGATGCCGTGCCGAGTTTGTCGCGCGGGACCGAACCCATAATTGCGCTCTGGTTCGGTGAATTGAATATGGCCCAGCCAAAGCCGATCAAGAGCAGCGGCAAGATGATCCGCGGGATCGACGCGTCGATGGACAACGACGCTATAAAATATTGCCCGATGACGATGATTCCGGAACCGATGGTGCAGAGCAGACGCGAACCCATGCGATCCGACAGCCAGCCGGCGAGGGGCGCGACCATGACGATGACGACGGAGTTGGCGATGATAATCCAGCCCATTTGCGTGGGCGAGAATCGCAGGACGTCCTGCAAGTAGAATGGCATGAGAAAACTAATCGCCGATTGCGTCGAAGTGATAAAAACAAGACTGAGCATGGAGGTGGTAAAAAGTCGAATACGGAAGAGCGAGAAACTCAAGATCGGCATGGCTGATCGAAGCTCGACAAAAACGAATAGCGCCAGGGCCAAGGCGGAGAGGGTCAGCATCCCGGAGACTAACGGATCGCGCCAACCGACGTGGGGTATCTCATTCATGGCGAAGATAAAAAGACTGCAGGTCAACATCAAGAGGATCGCTCCCGGTAGATCCACCGAGGTTCCTTTGACGTCTTCTTTGCTTTCTTCCAATAGTTTTAACGCTAGGAACGCGCCCCACATGCCGATCGGCAGGATGATGAAGAAAATCCAATGCCAACCGATCGTGTAGATCAAGAAGCCGCCCAGGGTTGGACCGGTCAAAAACCCGACGTGGAACGCCATGGAGGCGAAGCCCATTGCCTTGCCGCGCTCGCTGGCGGGAAACGCGATCGAGGCGATCGCCCTGCCGTTGGCCGAAATCATGGCGCCGCCGAGCGCCTGCAAGCCGCGGAACAAAATGATTTGTCCCGCGGTTTGAGCGAAACCGCAAAGCGCCGAGCTCAAAACGAAAACCAGAAAACCGCTGGCATAGAAGCGTCGCCTGCCAAACAAATCGCCAAGTCGGCCCACGGTGATTACAGTGCCGATCAACAGCAGATCGTAGATGAGCAAAACCCACTGAATGGTCGTTAGACTGGTACTGAAAGTGACCGTCAGCGTCGGTAGTGCGACCAGCAGGGCGCGCTGGTCGAGGCCGACGATAAATTGGCCGACGCAGACGTTGAATAGAATCGACGTGAGCCGTTTTTGCCGTACCGCCGCACCGGTGATGTCCGCTGCGCGATTCATCAAATTGGCCGTATGAGATCGAAATGAGAAAACTCCCAGGAGTACTGGATCGGTGGCACGGCAAAAAAGGCAAGGACAATCATCGGCTCGCCGTCAACGCTTAAAGACCTGGGCGGACGCGAAATTGCGGCACGCGCTCACCCCTAAAAATAACCCTGGATTGCGGTTAAGAAGATTTTGGCGGGAGTGTTTCTTTTAGCTCCCGGCGAAGGGTTTCTTTTGCCAGTCTGCGCTGATCCGTTTCTTGCTTTTAAAAATCCGACTTGGCCGAGGAATCTCTTTTCGCACCCGCGCCAACCCCGGTGGAACTCTTTTCGAGGACGGACTCAATGAAGGGTCCTTTGCTCGTAACTTTCCTCCGTGGCACCGCCCTCGCCGTGAACGAAAACTAATTCGTCCCCCGCAGCATCGACTTTCACCCGGTCACCTTCACCGAACTCCCCTTCGAGGATCTTAACCGCCAAGGGATCCTGAATCAATCGCTGGATCGTGCGTTTGAGCGGCCGCGCGCCGTAAACCGGATCGTAACCTTTGTCGGCGATCAACGCCTTGGCGCGGTCGGTGATTTCCAGCCCCATCTTTCGGCCGGCGAGATTTTGTCGCAGCCGCTTGAGCTGGATTTCGACGATGGATTTGATCTCGTCGCGGCCAAGGTTATTGAAGATGATCGTCTCGTCGACCCGGTTCAAAAATTCCGGCTTGAACGCCTCGCGCAACGCGGTGCTAACCCGCTGCTCCATCTCGTTGCGATTTTTGGCGCCGAGATCGAGAATGTATTGGCTGCCGAGATTCGACGTCATAATAATCACCGTATTTTTGAAGTCCACGGTGCGGCCCTGGCCGTCGGTCATGCGGCCGTCTTCGAGAATTTGCAAGAGCGCGTTGAACACGTCGGGATGAGCCTTCTCGATTTCGTCGAAGAGCACGACCGAGTACGGCCGGCGGCGCACGGCTTCGGTCAAGTAGCCGCCTTCCTCATAGCCGACGTAACCTGGAGGAGCGCCGATCAAGCGCGATACGGAATGTTTTTCCATGAATTCCGACATNNNNGAGCCCGGCACAGTTCGGTTTTGCCGACGCCGGTGGGGCCGAGGAAGATAAACGAGCCGATGGGGCGATTTTGATCTTGCAACCCGGCGCGGGCGCGCCGGACCGCGTTGGCCACGGCGTGAATCGCGTTTTCTTGCCCGATGACTCGGAGCTTTAGGCGATCTTCCATCTTGAGCAGTTTCTGAATCTCGCCTTCGAGCATCTTCGACACCGGGATGCCCGTCCACTTCGCTACCACTTCGGCGACGTCTTCCGCGTCGACTTCTTCTTTGAGCATCTTTTGATTTTTCTGCAGCTCGGCAAGTTTTTGATTCGCCTGTTCCAATTCTTTTTGCAGCTGGGTCATCGTGCCGTAGCGCAATTCTGCGGCGCGGTTCAAATCGCCCCGGCGTTGAGCCTGCTGCTCTTCGACCTTGGTCGATTCAATTTTTTCTTTGAGTGTGCGAATCCGCTGGATCGAATCTTTCTCGTTTTGCCAATGGGCTTTGAGCCCGCTGGCAGTTTCGCGCAGGTTTTCAATCTCGCGCTCCAGCTGAGCCAGCCGTTCCCGGGAGGCTTTGTCTTCTTCGCGCTTGAGCGCCTGACGTTCGATTTCGAGCTGGAGAATCTTCCGCTCCACTTCGTCAATTTCGACCGGCATGCTGTCGATCTCAATCCTCAGCCGCGACGCCGCTTCGTCGATAAGATCAATAGCCTTGTCCGGCAGGAAACGATCGCTGATATAACGATGCGACAACGTCGCGGCGCCGATGATCGCGCCGTCGGTAATACGCACGCCGTGGTGCACTTCGTAGCGTTCTTTGAGGCCGCGAAGAATTGCGATGGTGTCTTCGACGGACGGCTCGCCGACATAGATCTGTTGGAACCGTCTTTCCAGCGCCGGGTCTTTCTCGACGCGTTTACGGTATTCGTCCAGAGTCGTCGCGCCGACGCAGCGCAGCTCGCCGCGAGCCAGCGCAGGCTTGAGCATGTTCGATGCATCCATGGCGCCTTCGGCGGCTCCGGCGCCGACCAGAGTGTGCAGCTCGTCGATAAAAAGAATTATCTATCCGGCGGCGTCGGTGACTTCCTTTAGAACGGCTTTGAGCCGATCTTCGAATTCGCCGCGGAATTTCGCTCCCGCGACCAGCGCGCCCAAATCGAGCGCGATCAGCCGTTTTTCTTTCAGCCCTTCCGGCACGTCGCCGTTGACGATGCGCAGCGCCAAGCCCTCGACGATGGCGGTTTTGCCGACGCCTGGCTCGCCGATCAGCACCGGGTTATTCTTGGTGCGACGCGACAGCACTTGAATCACGCGGCGAATTTCGTCGTCGCGGCCGATCACCGGATCGAGCTTCCCCTTGCGCGCAAGATCGGTGAGATCGCGCCCGTATTTTTCCAGGGCCTGGTACTTTTCTTCCGGGTTGGGATCGGTGATTCTCTGCGCGCCGCGAATGCTGACCAGCGCGTTGAGAATCTTGTCGCGGGTGACGCCTTGTTCCTTGAAAAATTTGCCGGCTTCGCCGCTATCCTGAACCATC
>VBKX01000341.1 GCA_005879435.1 Deltaproteobacteria bacterium | reverse complement strand
GCCGGCACGCTCGAAGAATCGCTCGTGCAGTTCCCGTTGACCAAAGCCGTCATCCTACTACTAAATCTGCCCGCGAAGGACTTCCTACGCGGCCAAGTGATCGATCTGCTCTCTTCGCCGTATTTTCAACCTCAAGACATCGCAGGAGAGCGGTCTTTGCCACGCCCAGAGCTCTGGGATCTTGCAACCCGGGAGCTCGCCATCTGCAAAGGCGCGGCCGAGTGGCGCCGGCTCCGCCGTTACAATCAGCACGATCTAACACTCAGGCAAATATCGGCCGACGACGAGCCGCACGTCATTCGCATCGCGGCCAAACAATTGACGTCATTGGCTAATATCGTCGAGACGTCGGTGGCTGATCTAACTCAATTGCCGGCGCAAGCTTCGTGGCTGGAATATGCCGTCGCCTGGAAAAGCTTGCTGAAAAAGTATCTCGGAATTGCGCCCGCCACCGAAACGACGGCGCGGGGCGTCGATACGGAACCCGGCGCGGAGATTATCGCGGTCTTAGACCAACTCGCCGGTCTCGATCGCGTGGAAAATCGCGTCGCGCTGAATGATTTTGCGCATACCTTTCAGCACTGGCTGGAACGCTCCAGCGTAACGGAGGATCGGCGCAATCGCGATGGTGTCATGGTGCTTAGCGCCACCGCGGCGCGCGGCCTATCGTTCCGCGCGCTTTTTGTTCTCGGCATGAACGAAGGCGTTTTCCCGCGCACGATCCGCGAAGACGCCTTTCTTCGCGATCGCGACCGCGAAGTTCTCGAACGCGACCTGGGCTACAAGGTCAGCCAAAAACTCGCCGCCTTCGACGAAGAAAAATTGCTTTTCACCCTGCTCGTCGGCGCCGCGCGGGAGCGGCTCTATTGTTCATTTCAAAGATCGGACGACAGCGGCAGAGTACTGGCGCCATCCTGGTACGTCGAAGAGCTCAACCGCGCTCTCCATGGCAACGGCCGGCCAAGCGAGACGATCGGCATCCCGCGCGGCATCACCGAAAAAACCGCCACGCCGCCGTTCGATCGACAGGACTTACTCTTGCCGGCAGAACTGGCAATTCGACTGACGCTCGAAGCCCAAGATCCCACCGCGCTGATCGAAGCCTGCGCCGCACTACCGAACCTCTACAAACAAGGCCGCAAAGTTGTCGCCGAAGTCGATCAAAGCAGCGACCGCTTGCTTGGTTACGATGGCATGGTCGGCGAGTTCGATAACTACTGGAAACATTTCTCCGAGCGCGGCCTTTCGCCGACCGCGCTCGAAACCTACGCCCGTTGCCCGTTTCAGTTTTTCGCGCGCCATGTGCTCGGTTTGGAACCGCTCGACCGTCCCGAAGAAGTCCTCGGACCGAGTCCCGCTGAACGTGGCGAGATCGGCCATGAGATTTTGAATTCGTTTTACCGCGCTCTGATCGACGGCGGTTACTTTGACGGCAAAGCAACAACGCTGGACGTAGAAAACACCCTGCTCACTATCGCGGCCCATGTGTTCGCCGACTATGAGAAAGACAATCCGGTCGGCTACCCGCTCGCTTGGGAGAGCCTCAAGGATGATCTTGTCCAACTGCTGTGCCAAGTCATCGCTCAAGATCTCCGCGAGCTGACGCAGTCCGGGTTTGCCCCGGTGAATTTGGAAACCGGCGTGACCGCGCGATTGCCGAACGACTGGCCGGAACCGCTAAACGGCCTGGCGATCCGCGGGCGGATGGATCGCATCGACCGTAATGACACAGCCCTTCGGGTCATCGATTACAAATTTAAATTTGGCGCAAAGCCGGCAACTCAAGATACCAATCTTCTCCGCGCGGCTCTGCGCGGCGAGAGATTGCAGCCACCCTTTTACTACATGCTCGCGCAGCGCTGGGCCGAAGAACAACACTTCAAGCCATCGCGACCGGCCATCGAAGCGGTTTTCTATTATATCGCGGCGCGCTGGGCTGAAGGCCCGCTGCTCTCGACTTCCTACGGCAGCGCAGGACTAACCGACGAAATCGGCACGGCAACCAAACAAACTTTGGCTTATCTCGTCGATGGCGTCCGCCAGGGCCGTTTTTTTCTCAACCGCGGCGAATACTGCGGCCACTGCGACGCGGCAGCGATCTGCCGCAAAAACCACCCGCCGAGTCTGTGGCGCGCCGACAACGATCCAGTGACGGAACCTCATCGCGCGTTGCGCGCGAAAGATCCCGAGAAACTATGAGCGCGACGCAAGCGAATATCGAACTGCCCGACGCCCGCGATCGCCAAATCGCCATCGCCACCTTCGATCGCAACCTCGTGGTCACAGCGGGGGCGGGCACCGGGAAAACGACGCTGTTAGTCGATCGCCTGGTTCATTTGCTGTTGCGCAACCCCGAGCCGCTGAAAATCACCGAGATCGTCGCCCTTACTTTTACCAATAAAGCAGCGGAGGAGATGAAGCTCCGGCTGCGCCAACGCTTGCAAGCTTTTCTCGATATCGAGCTCGACCGCCAACCGGCAAATGCCATCGAGAAAAAAACTCAGAGCGATATTGAAGCGCTGATCGCATGCTACCAGCTGTCCAAGGATGAGTTGGACAGCCGCGTTCACGACGCGTTGAGAAACATGGAACGGAGCGACATCGGCACGATTCACAGCTTCGCCGCCACGTTGCTCCGGCTTTATCCTCTCGAAGCAGGAGTCGACCCGCAATTTCACGAGGACGATGGCGCCGCATTCGACCGCCTTTTCGACGAGCAATGGGACCTCTGGCTGGATCAGGAACTTTCACTGCGAAGCTCCCACGCGGCGGACTGGCGAAAAATTCTTCCGCTCTGTCAACTCGATCAGATCAAAGCTCTAGCCAAATCGATTTCCACGGAAAACGTCGATCTTCGACAGAACCTGGATGGGCGGAACGCAATTCCGCCCACGCTGCGCGATTGGTTGGTTCAACTCGAAGTCCGAGCGGCAAATTTGATTGAACGCCATCCCGAAGACCGGCTCAATGAAAAGTTAGTTCGCGCGGCGCAGGCGGTTCTCGGTGAATTTCTAATAGCCGAACAGCGTTCGGACCTATTGACGGACGAACACACCCTGTTGTCCGAGAAGGCGATCAGTCGAGAGCTCAAGGGTTGGGAGTGCGACGACGTTGCCGAAGCTCAAGAGCTCGTACGCGCCGCCAAAGGGCTCGTCAGGGTCGATGGGGAATTGACCGGCCTCGTCTGGCGCTTGCTGGTTCCCTACGCCGAAGATTTCCGCGAACGATTTATCCGCGAAGGCCATCTTTCCTTCGACGGCTTGCTCGTGCGCGCACGTAATCTCGTCCGCGACCAAGATCACGTGCGCGCGGACCTCAAACGGCGCTACCGCACAATCCTCATAGACGAATTTCAGGACACCGATCCGATCCAGTACGAGATCCTGCTCTATCTCGCCGAAGCCCAAGGCGCTGCGGCCAAGGACTGGCGCAAGGTGAAACTGACTCCCGGCAAAGTCTTCGTCGTCGGCGATCCCAAACAATCGATCTATGCTTTTCGCCGGGCCGACATCGAGGCCTATCTCGAAGTCGTCGAGAAAATCATCAAGGCGCAGAACGGCGTCGAATGCCGGCTGACGACCAATTTTCGCAGCAATGCGGCGATACTCGACGTCGTCAACGGCGCTTTTGAAAGCCTCATCCAGGCTCAAGATAACCTGCAGCCGCCCTACATCGCCATACACCCCGTGCCCGGGAGAATCGCTGCGCCAAGCCATGTCCCTAAACTCTTGGTGCGAAAGATCGTCGCGACGGACCAGGAGACCAATGCCGAAACCGCGCGCCAACTCGAAGGCGAGAGCTTGGCGCGCTGGTTAAAGGAACATGTCCTAGGCAAGACCGCGATTCTCAATGCGCGCGGCGAGACTGTCTATGCGCAGCCAAAAGATGTTGCCATTCTCTTGCGCAAGCTCACTGACATCCATGATTATTTGGAACCCTTGCGCCGCCAAGGGATTCGCTACGTTGTCGAAGGCGAGCGCCATTTTTATGCCGCGAAAGAAATTATCGACGCGGTCAACCTGCTGCGCGCCGTGGAGAATCCTCATGACCGCCTCGCGCTGGTCGGCGTGCTGCGCTCGCCTTTGGGCGGACTCACCGACCAGCAGATTTATGAGCTGCACCGGCAAAACCTGCTCGACTACCGCGCTGCCGAGAAACTCGTCGGGAAAAATTTTCCACCGACTCTCGCCGAGCTCTATGAAGCTCTGGCGTGCCTTCACAACGAGACTCGGACCCTGCCGATCGGGGCCGCGGTAGCCCATATCTTCACGACGTTGCCGGTGGAGT
>VBKX01000344.1 GCA_005879435.1 Deltaproteobacteria bacterium | reverse complement strand
TTTCGCCTGTTGCTTGCCAACGGCGACAAATTGGTTGGCGCGGACGTCTATCGATACTTGATGCGACGCGTTTGGTGGGCCATGCTGATGCCGGTTACCGTGCCTTTGCCGACAATCGTCATCGGATCTCCCGCACCTGCCGCCTGCCGGCATGCCTGACTTAAAGGTCACATCGCCGGGCGAATAAGTAAGCCTACTCACCGCCGACACCCGACGCGGGAGCTTTTTTTGCCGGGAATAGGCCCTAAAGCTCTGTATTTTTTCGCCGATCTCCTCAATTGGAGGATGATATATGGCGTCCAACATGATGTCCGATACGGCTGCTTCGGGTGAACAAAATGTGCGGAATTATTACCGGGAAGTTCTCGACAATAATAAGCTCCCGTCACTGCCGGTGGTGGCGAGCAAAGTTTTGGAAATGATCCAGGATCCGGGCATCAGCATCCAAAAACTTAGCCGTTTGTTGGCCGACGATGTTGGGCTTTCGGCGCGGGTGCTGACGGTGTCCCGCTCGCCCCAATATGCCCAGCGCAATCTCCCGACGACTCTATTGGGCGCCGTGCAGGTCCTCGGCTTGCGAACCTTGAGAAGTATTGTCGTGATGCAAGCGACGCAGAGTCTCTGTATTAAGGGCAATGAAACTTCGGAGCGATTATGGAGACATTCGCTCGCTGTTGCGTTGGCGATGCGAGTTCTATGCGAGCGTGCCGGGGTGCGGGACGGCGAGCAGGGATTTCTTACCGGCCTGATGCACGACGTCGGACAGATGATCCTGGTTCAGGGCGATCCCGCGGCGTATGCAAAACTCGGCCGCGAAATACAGCAGGCGCCTTGCGCGATCGTCGACAAAGAACAGGCGAGTTACGGGCTCGATCATACGCTCATGGGTTTTACGCTGCTCAACTCCTGGAACCTGGACTCGCAGATCGCCCAGGCCGCTCTCAATCATCATAGCGATCTGCAGATGGACGGCGGCAACAAATTGAGCGCGATTTTAACGGTGGCTGACTATCTGTGCTCGAAGTGCGGCCTGGGTTTTTTTACCGAACCTGCCTCACCCGCCGCTGAAGCGCTCGCCATGTGCCAGTGTGCTGATGACGGTTCGATGAGCCAGGTCATCGAAGAGATTCAGGAAGCCTATCAAGCCGAGAGTGAGCTTTTTAAGCCGGCATAGAGATATCAACGGGCCGAGTCTGGCACTGCCATGAGCCGCAGGCTCTCAATCCAATCGTTATCTTAGCCGAGCGGGGTTGTTGGGTCCCGTTCCAGCGCAAATTGGCTCGGATCCGGTGCCGGACGCAGCGGTAAAGATTTCACTATTTTCGCCGATACTTCATCTCGGAGGAATTCCCGTGAAGATGTCTCAAGGAGCGGCCCCAAGCAAATCCAATCAGGAAACGCTGCGCCTGCATATTCGTGAAATCAAGGAACGCCACAAATTGCCGTCTCCCCCGGCGCTGATGACCAAGGTGCTAAACATCCTGAAGGATCCGAACTTCAATGTCCGCGAGTTATCCAGGGTTATCTCCGACGATCCCTCCTTGGCATCCAAGACCCTGTCGATGTCACGATCGCCGCGCTACGCGCAACGTTTTCAACCTCAATCCGTGCATGAAGCGATCTTGGTGCTGGGACTGCAGTCGCTCCGCAGCATCGTGGTGACATCGGCGGCAGAGAGCTTCCTAGCGCGAAAGAACAAAATCTCCGAAAAACTGTGGAGTCACTCGCTCGGTGCCGCTCTCGCCGCCCGCATGCTCGCGAACCGGGTCGGTTTCGCGGACACGGAAATGGCGTTCCTTGCGGGACTCTTGCACGACGTGGGCGAGATGGTTCTTTTCAACAGCGATCCGCGCGGCTTTGAGCAGCTTGTCGAAGAAACGCAGAAAACGCAGGAGTTGATCTTACGTAGAGAAGCGCAGCGATACGGTTTCGATCACGCCGCGGTCGGCGTCGCGTTGTTGGATTTTTGGAATATCGAAGAGGAAGTGAACGAGGCGGTGCTGATCCATCATAAGGGCAGTGAGAACCCCGCCGGATCGCTGGCCTCGATTATCGATATGGCCGATTACCTGTGCGCGCACGCGGAGCTCGGCTTTTTTAGCGAATGTCCCAACCCCGGCGTGGCCATGATCCGTGCTTCAGGTTGCGAAGATGAAGAATCGCTGACCCAGTCGATCCAGGAGCTGCGCGATGCGTTCACCGAAGAAAGCTCGTTATTCCAGGCAGCCTGACTCGTCTTCCCATCTCTCACGCCATTCCCATCAGCCGCGCCGGATTGATCGCCGCCACTTGATTCACTTCACCTTTGCTCAGGCCGCCTTCGTGCAGCATGCCGAGATACATGCGAAAAAGTTCGGCGGGATTCGGACTGTACGGGCGGAAATAGTCCGTGCTCGCGATAATCTGTCTTAGACCCACTTCGCGAAATTGTCTGACGAGATCGGGCGAGTCCATCCGGCCAGGCGCCAGCGCATTCCAACAAGCTTCAAGAAACGCGCCCATTTCCGCAGCGCGCTTCATTGCGTCGACGGGCATGGCGATCATGTGGCTCTGCACGTGGTTGACGACGATCCTGTGACTGTAACCCATGTCGTGCGCGGCTTCGATAAACGCCAGAGACTCTTGCCATGAGACATGGCCCATTCCCAACGTCAGATCGTGCGCCTTGCACGCTTCGATGATTTCATAGGCGCGCGCAATGAGCTTGCCCTTGTCGTCGAGGAAATAGTAATTCGGGTTCTCCAATTTAGCATGGCTCTTGTAGTACGACTTGATCCGGCTGCTGAAGCCTTTGCGCTCGACGTCGTTGCGCGCGCTCCAGGTCGGTAGAAATACCATCTTGCCGCCGAGCTCGGCGCAGGCTTCGACGATGCAAGGATTCGGTCCACCCGCGGTGCTGTTCAGCGCGACGCTCGACCAAAGCGCGACTTTCGTCTCCACCAGAGCGAGAATGTAGGGCACGACGTTGATGGTCGGCCACCAGTGCGATTTCAGCACGACGCCGCGCACGCCCATCGCCTCAGCCTTGGGGAGCCAGAGAAACTCCGGCTCGCGCTTACGCTCCTTCGCGGAAAATTCGAAGTCGATATGGCAGTGAACGTCGATCACGCCTGCCATCATGTCATCGTAAAGCGTCATCTTGTTATCCCAGAGAAGAATTTGAAGAAATTTACCGCAAAGAACGCAGAGGGCGCAAACCTAAGACACGTAGGCGTGATCGTGATTCGTATTTATTCGATCACGAGCACGTCAGACGAACACGATTTCCCCTAGACACCCGGTCGCGCGCCGCCGCAGCATCGTTTGTATTTTTTGCCGCTGCCGCAGGGGCAAGGATCGTTGCGGCCGGCTTGGCGAACCGAGGTCTTAGCGTCGGCCGCGCGGACGATTTCCATCAGCTTTTCGGCTGGCTCGCCGGCGCCGACCAATTCGGCAAACTTTTGAAAATAAGGCTTGCTGTGGGTGAAGAAACCCTTCAATCCGGCGCAAAGATAATTTAGGCCTTGTTCGCCGTCCGGGGTTTTGATGATGCGGTCTTTGGGGCAGCCGCCGTTGCACATGCTGAGCACTTCGCACTCGCGACAGTACCTGGGCAGGCTCGTCCACTTCTTCTGGCCGAACTCGCGTTGCTTCGGGTCTTCGACCATTTCCGCCAGCGGCCGGTCGTGAATATTGCCGATTTTGTATTCCGGCAACACATAGTGATCGCAGGAGTAGAAGTCGCCGTTGTGTTCGACCACTGGCACGTCGCCGCAGGTTTCGCGGTAGATGCACAGCGCATGCTCCATGCCGAGAAAAGGCCGCACTGACTCGTCAAAAAGTTGGATGAAGATTCTGCCGATGTCGTTATGCACCCATTCGTCGAAGATCGTGTTGAGAAACTTTCCGTAAGCCGCCGCAGGCACCGAGCGCTGGTGCGCTGGGTGGTTCGGATCGCCGGTTTTTTCCACCAGAGGTAAGAATTGCAAATATTGCCCGCCGATCTCTTTGAAATAACGATAGACCTGCGTGGGATACTTGACGTTGACGTCGTGGACGACGCAGAGCAGATCGACGTGCACTTTGGCGCGCCGAAGCATCTGGAAAGCCTGCACGACTTGTTTATGGGTGGTTTTCTGTCCCTTGGTGACGCGGTAGTGATCGTGCAATTCGCGCGGTCCGTCGAGGCTGAGGCCGATGTAGAAATTTTCCTTGGCGAGAAAATCGCACCATTCATCATCGATGGTCGTGCCGTTGGTCTGAATGCCGTTGATGATCTTTTTGTCGTCCGGCAGATACTTCTTCTGCAGCGCTACCGCCTTGCGAAAAAAATCGACGCCGAGCAGCGTCGGTTCGCCGCCGTGCCAGGAAAAACTCACGATCTCCCCGGGCGTCGCCTGGATATGCTGCTGGATATAGCGCTCCAGCGTTTCATCGTCGAGGCGAAAATTCGTCCCGTTGGGATAAAGTTTTTCCTTCTCCAGATAGTAGCAGTAGTGACAATCGAGGTTACATATCGCCCCGATGGTTTTT
>VBKX01000044.1 GCA_005879435.1 Deltaproteobacteria bacterium | reverse complement strand
CCGCCGGTTTTTTCAAGCTGTTGATTCCGTATACCGTCGGCGGCGCCGAGGTCGACTTGCCGACCTACGTGCAAGTTCTGGAAGAGCTCGGCAAAGCCGACGCGAGCACCGGCTGGGTCGTCAATCAGTGCGCGGTTTTCGCAACCTACGCCGCGCAAATGCCGCGCGACATCGCGCGCTTGATCTGGATCGACACGCCTCATAGCGTCGTCGCCAATACTCCGGTGGCAACAGCCCAGGCTGTCGTGGTCCCCGGCGGTTACCGGGTTAGCGGGCGACAGGGCTTCAGCTCGGGTTGCCGGCACGCGGCCTGGCTGGCGGCACGCGCTCTGATCCAGGAAAATGGCCAACCCAGACTTTTAGACGGTCAACCCGAGGAGCGCTACCTGTTTGTGCCCGCTGCCGAGACCGAGCTGCTGGACACGTGGAACGTGCGTGGTATGCGCGGGACGGGGACCTATCACTTTGTCGTGAAGGATGTCTTCGTGCCCGCTGAGAGAACGGTTCTTCAGGCCGGAGCGCCGCTCTTGGAAAGCGGACCACTCTACCAGTTCCCACGGAGATTGCTGTTTGCGTCGGGCGACGCTGCGGTGGCGTTGGGAACAGCGCGCGCGTGCTTGGATGCGTTTTTTGACCTTGCCGGTGCCAAGACGCCTCGCTCCATGCAGGCCACCTTGCGGGATCAACCGACGATTCAAGCGACCGTCGGCCGCGGCGAAGCTCAACTACGATCCGCGCGCGCCTTTTTAATCGAGTCGGTGCGCGACATTTGGAGCGAGGCGGTGTCCACCGGCACCATCAGCTCGGACCGGCGCGCCGTCCTCCGCCTGGCTACGACTCATGCGATTCGACTGGCGGTGGACGTCGTCGATTCCGTGTACAATGCTTGCGGCGTTACGGCGATCTTCGAAGGCAACCCGATCCAGCGCTACTTCCAGGACATTCACGTGATCAGCCAGCATACCCAGGCCCGCCTCGCCCACTACGAGTTGATCGGAAAACATGCGCTGGGACTAAAGGTCGATCAAGCGCGATTTTAATCCGAACATACCTCAGCGGGTTCGAACGCTGATTGCGCTTCGCCGGCGGCTGAGCACGCCGTCGTGTTCGTCGATCCTACGGGATCTCGGACAGCAATGCCGCGTGAATAAATACTTTAAATGTCTGACTCTGAATCTGACGCCCGGAGTCTTCTGCGCAAAATAGTCGGGATTTCGAAATCTGACTCTCTCGATTCCCCTCCATGCGGAAAACAAATTGTCTAGAATGGAAAGCCCGACCCCGTGCCCCGACCCTAATCCGTTTGATTCCTCAACGATTTGAACGAAGCGAAGCGATTGAACGTCTGGAACGATTTGAACCCCCAGAGATCAAACTGAAGGATGTTGACAGGATAACGCGTTAGCGCATACGCTGCCTTAAAACAATTCGAAAGTGAGGGTTGTTCCCATGCTGACGCTCTATTTCAGTCCCGGCGCGTGTTCTTTGGCCTCTCATATCGGTCTCGAAGAAACCGGCGCGCCTTATGAGGCAAAGCCGATCCTGCTCGCAAAGGGGCAGCAGAGGACCGCGGAGTATCAGAAGATCAACCCGCGGGGTAAGGTACCGGCGCTCAGTGTCGACGGCAAGATTCTGGTCGAGAACACGGCGATACTCACATACCTGGCGCGGCGGTTTCCGGAAAAGAAGCTCATGCCGACCGATCCGGCCGAGGAGGCGCGCGGCATCGGCACCATGTGCTGGTTTTCCAGTATCGTGCATCCCTCGTACCAGCGCGTGAACCGGCCCGAGCGTTTTGCCGAAGGCGAAGCGGCGCACCCAGGGGTAAAGGAAAACGGACGGAAATCATTCTGGGCCAATTGCCAAGAGATCGACTCCATGATCCAGGGAAAAGAGTGGATCATGGGCAGTGATTACACGCTCGTCGATCCCTACGCTCTCGTTTTCTACGGCTGGGGCGAGCGCGGCAAGTTTCCCATGAAGGATCTCAGCGCCTACACGGCATGGTATGACCGCATGATGAAGCGGCCGACGGTGAAGAAAACTGTGGAGGCCGAGCAGAACATTTCGACATCATAGCTTCGCTCAGGTCAGACTCGATTAACTTGCGTCTCCACGCGACCTTCCTATCTTCGCGCGATGAGGTCGACCCTGGCGCATAGATTCCTAAGCAATTCGCTGGTGACTATCGCTCTGGCGGTTTCCGTCATAGGGGGATCTTCCGCGGGAGCACAGAGAGTTCCCGCGGGATATAGCATCTACTCGGCGTTGAGCGCGCCGCTTTGGGTCACGAAGGAAGCGGGCCACTTTGAAAAAAACGGCCTGGGCGTGGACCTGATCTACCTTAGCGGCGGCACGATGGCGTCCCAGGCTTTGACCTCCGGGGATATTCCTTTCACCTTGACGGGAGGAAGCTCGATTATCTCTTCCAATCTCGCCGGCTCGGGAAGCATGATCCTTCTAGGAATTGAAAATGCCATTCTTTTTAAGCTCGTCACAGCAAAAGATATAAAGTCGCCCGAGCAGCTGCGAGGAAAAAGACTGGCGGTTGCTTCGCTGAGCGGGTCCACTTATCAGGCCACGGTGCTGGCTCTTGCCCAGTTCGGTATCAAGCCCAGCGAAGTCACTTTCATGTCCATCGCGAGCGCGCCGACGAGGCTTGCAGCGTTAAACTCCGGCGCCATTCACGGAACCGTGGTGTTGCCGCCCGACACCATCGTGGCGCGCAGGATGGGTATGAATTTTCTGCTTGATCTCGGAGCGCTCAACATCGAATTTCAGAACGCAAGCATCTCCGCGGGAAGGCAGGTTCTTGAAAACAAGCCGGAGATCGCCCGGCGGTTCGTCAAGTCGATGGTGGAGGGCGTCCATACTTACAAGACCGACAAAGCTTTTTCCTTCAAGCTGTTGAGAAAGTATTTGAAGACCGATGACCCTGAGTTGATCGAGGAAGCCTATAGCTTTTACGCCGACAAGTTGCCGAAGAAGCCTTATCCCACGCTGAAGGGCATTCAGGCGATTCTCGATCAGTTGGCAAGGACCAACCCCAAGGCCGCGGGCAGCAACCCGGGGCAATTCGTCAACGTAAATTTCCTGCGGGACCTCGACACGAGCGGTTACATCGATCGTCTCTATGCCAATCCGTGAGCACTTATTTGAGCGGTAGAAGGTGCATCCAAGTTACTCCGATGATCCACTGGATTCGGCTGTCGCAAGCGTGGTCGAGTCGAACAAAAATAATTCAATACTCAAACGCGACGCCGAGAAGCATTCCTAAAATACTGCCCAACTTTCGGTTGCTTTTCCGATTCGGTGTATAAATATGGCAAAATTAATCGGGCCGTCCCGAATATTTGTCAAAGCCATTCAATTTCATTTCAAAGGATCGCTACTTCAAAATTGCCGCAGTGCCGAAGGCCTCCCGCGCGACGATGGGTTGGGTGTCTTCGGCTTCCTCGCTTGCAATGAAGTGATAGGCCACCGCTCCTAGCAAAGCGCCCACGATCGGAGCAACCCAGAAGAGCCAGAGCTGGCCGATAGCCCAGTCACCGACGAACAACGCGACACCTGTGCTTCGCGCAGGATTGACCGAAGTATTCGTCACTGGAATGCTGATGAGATGAATCAGCGTCAGCGCGAGGCCAATCGCGATGGGAGCAAAGCCAGATGGTGCACGCTTGTCAGTTGCGCCGAGTATGACCAACAGAAAAAACATAGTCATGACCACTTCGCTAACCAGAGCCGCCAGAAGAGAATAGCCGCCGGGTGAATGTGCTCCGTAGCCGTTCGACGCAAATCCCTTGGAAACGTCAAAGCCTGGAGCACCACTGGCTATGACGTAGAGCACGCCGCCTGCAACGATAGCGCCGACGACCTGCGCCCCGATGTAAGGAGCGAGCTTACTAGCAGGGAAACGACCACCAGCCCAAAGGCCGACCGAGACCGCTGGGTTGAGGTGGCAGCCAGAGATATGGCCGATGGCGTATGCCATGGTCAACACGGTCAGACCGAACGCGAGCGCGACGCCATGCAGACCAATGCCGACGTTCGGAAATGCCGCAGCCAGAACTGCGCTCCCGCACCCGCCAAGAACAAGCCAAAACGTCCCGAGAAACTCCGCGCTGTACTGTTTCATTTCTTCCTCCTATCGACCGCCGTTACAAATTGTCGATCAATTTTTAGCAGCTACTCAAAAGACAAAGAAAAACTGAGTGCTTCATAAGAAGCAACTTTTCTTGGTAGGTTTCATATCGCGATCGGGAATGAGATTCTGTCCACTATTGAACCAATTTAAAAATAATTATCGCGCGCTCGCCGACGCGCCGGGACACTCGTTGGCAATCCCTATTGCCGGGTAGCTTGGCGAGCGCAGATATTCAGCCGGTAGTACGTCAATACTCAGATCTGATGCTTATTCCCATACCTGGGGCGTACGCGGCAAGTTTCGCATGAAGGAGCTCAGCGCCTACACGGCATGGCAAGAGCGCATGCTGAAGCGGCCGACGGTGAAGAAAACCGTCGTCGCCGAGCAGAACGTTTCGACGTCATAGCTTCACTCAGGGCAGACTTAAATAACCCATCCAAGCCGCTCGAGCGGCGCGATCGTCAAGTCGATTCAAACGAGAAGATCGCGCTTGAAAGCCAACGCGGGCTCGTCCTATGCTCGCCGCATGGCGAAGAAAAAAACCACTTTCGGTTTGACGTTGTCCAACCGCGCATTGGTTACGCGCGGAACCCCGCCCGAGGAGCTCATCGACATGGCGGTAAGGGCCGAGGCGACCGGCGCGGTCGATGCGATATGGGTCGGCGACAGTATCTTGAGCAAGCCGCGGCTGGAATGCATTCCTCTACTGGGTGCGATCGCCGCTCGGACTTCGCGTGTGAAACTCGGCGTGGCCTGCATGGCAACGATCGCCCAGCGGAATCCCGTGCTGCTCGCTTTGCAGTGGGCGAGCCTCGACGTGGTGTCGGGCGGACGCACATGGCTGGCGGCGTGTATGGGTTACCCGGCGAGCCAACATCCGATGGCGGCAAAGGAGCTCGAAGTCATGGGCGTGGCGAGCAAAGAGCGGCCCGGACGACTGGAAGAAATGATTCAGGCCTTGCGGCTTCTGTGGTCGGACGAACACGCAAGCTTTCACGGCAAGTATTATTCGTTCGAGGACGTCGATCTCTTACCGAAGCCCGCGCAACGGCCTTGTCCGATTTATATCGCCGGCACACCGCGCGCGGCGCAGATCGGCGAGCGCGGCGTCGAGCGCTCCTTGCGGCGCATCGCTCGCTACGCCGACGGCTGGATGAGCAACCAAATCGAGCTATCGATGTTTCGAGATCACCAAGCCACACTGCGGAAAATGTTGGTCGAGGAGGGACGCAATCCAGACGCCTTCAAAACTGTTTTGTACTACGGCGTATCCGTGAACAGCGATCGGGAGCAGGCATTTCGCGAAGCCAAAGCCTTTCTCGACGCCTATTATCAAAAGGACTTTACACGACAGGGGGTGGAGATCTGGACCGCCTGCGGACCGGTGGAACACTGCGTCCGCTGCGTCAAAGAATTCATCGACGCCGGCGTCGATCACGTAGCGCTCCGCCCGATCGGCGAAGATTTAAACGCGCAGTTGCGCATCTACTTGGAAGAAATTCTGCCCGCTTTGAACGCGGCAAACTAATGCGCGGCGACGCTGTTGCCGTGGAAAGCGGTGGCCTCCGAGGATTGCGAGTCGGGAATGACAATCAACCCCTACGAAGTTAAATTGGAGAGCCTCTTGGCAAACCCGCAAGCAAGGCATTACTTCCGGTTTGGCGAAAATCGTAATTGCTCGTACTCTTCGTCCTGCCTGTGTGGGCACGCGGCGCGGATAGATTTACGACGATTTACTCGTCCCGGGTGATGTCCCAGTCTTTGGCCTGGATCGCCCAGGACGCCGGGCTGTTCAAGAAATACAATATCGATCACAATCTTGTCTTTATCTCCTCGTCGAGCATCGTCACGGCGGCCCTGCTTGGCAGCGATCCCGATATGACCTTGACGGGCGGGGTCGGCAATGTCACCGCTTACGTGCGCGGTTCCACCGAACCCGTGTTTGTCGGCGGCGTGAAAAATACCATGACCAACAGCTTGCTGGCCGGCGGCAATTTGAAACGGCCCGAGGATGCGCGCGGTAAGAAGATCGGCGTGAGCCGGCTCGGCAGCAATTCGCATTATTTCACCATCCAAGCTCTGCGCCGCCACAACCTGGAACCGGTTCGAGATTACGCATTTCTCCAAATCGGCGGTGATCCCGAACGCCCAGGCGATCGCCCGGGGCTACCACTATTTAATCTATGGTCCCGACTTGCGCATTCCGTACGCGTCGACGGCGTTTGTCACCAAACGTTCCACCATCGCCAAGCGGCCCCAGGTGATGGCGAACTACATGCGCGCCATGGCCGAAGCGTCGAAAGTCATGCACACCGACCGCGAATTCGTCTACAAAGTCTTGGGCAAAAATCTCAGGATCACGGATCGAAGCATTCTAGGCGCGGCGTATAACGCTGAGATCAAAGCCCTGGAGCCGCGCCTGTCAATTAGATAGAGAAGAGAGCCTGCAAGCGATCCTGGAAGATATGGCGCAAACGGACCCGCGGGCAAAGAAGGTAAAAGCGCAGGAGCTCGTCGATAGCCGCTACCTGGATGACATGGAAAAAAGCGGATTTTTCGATCAGCTCTGGGCCAAACGATAAAAAGGATCGCGATCTATCGTAT
>VBKX01000343.1 GCA_005879435.1 Deltaproteobacteria bacterium | reverse complement strand
CCTTTTGCGTCGGTTCACATGAATCATTCATACACGCCAACCCGACCGGATCGCTCACAGCCCGAGATTCGCTTTATCACACGGCACCTAACGGCCACGTCATTTCTTCAGCTTGTCGATAATTCTTGTATCGTAAAACTGGTTTGGCGAAGCATCCTTTGCTGCCGGCAGAACGGTGCTCCCAAAGAATCTGAGAATCTGTTCGAAGCCGCGATCAGTAAAGCTGAGATCCCCATTGAATCCAGCCTGTTTGGTAAAAAATTCGTAAGTCTTGTCCAACATCACGAGGTCGTTGTCTTTGGTATATTTAGCAAGAACACTCTTCGATAACTGTGGATTGTCATACCACGCACGGATACCCCGTTGTACGGCGCGCAACAATCGCAGCCAGATTTCCGCTCTTTTTTCGACTTCGCTTTTTCTAATCACCAGCCCGATGTTTTGGTAAGGCAAGTCGTACGTTTCAACAAGCCTTGTAAATCCCTGCGCATCCGCTTTGAAACTCACAGGTGGGGTTAACGCCGATGCTGCGATCTGTTTGGATTGCAATGCGGACCACTGGATTGCCGATCCGCCGAGCCGCAAGAGTTGAACGTCGCTTTCCGGTTTCAGACCGAGCTTGGTTAGAGCGGTTCTGACTCCGTAGTCATTCGGCGATCCGATGCGATCTGCGCCCACAATCTTTCCGCGCAGCTGCTCCGCCGACTTGAACTCCTTCTGGGCGTGGAAGGAAAATATCATCTTGTTGAGTAGTCCGGCGATCATCGTGATATTCCCGCCCGCCAGCACCACCGGAACGATAGCGGGAGCGGAAATCTGCACAGCATCGACCTCGCCGGCAACAAGGGCGGCAATGGCAGCGCTCGATTGGATGTATACGAGTTCGACGTCGACTCCTTCAGTCTGGAAGGCGGAAGACGCTGCGGCCATCCACACGGGTGCCATGGCCCCGATGGGAGATACATAAGCAGTCCTAAGCTTAGCTGGCTTCTCTGCCGCTACGACAGGGGCTGGCGCGCGCAAAATCGCCAGTCCAAACGCCACAACCGCGAAAAGCATCCGGCCTTTTATCTGATGCATAATTCAGCTCGGCTTCTTATTCCCAAGGAGCGCATGCTCGACGGCTATCCTTCCAAAGGTCATTCCACCGAGCAGCGTTAGACCGGCCTGGTAACCGGCGCCGTACTCCGTACGCACTCTAACAGTGCCGCCCGCATATAAATTCGCAATGGCGTGTCCTCGTAAGTGCATCACCCGTCCATGAATGTCCGTATAAAGCCCCGCGGACGACGACTCCGTAGGCGTTAGTTCCACGCCATAAAACGGCGCCTTTGACAATGGCCCCAAGTTGGGGTTGATCGGATGTTTACTGTCGCCAACTTTCCGAATCCATAAAGATTGACCCCGACCAAATTCCGGATCTAGTCCGGCGCTGGCATTATCATTGAATTTGGCCACTGTTTGCTGGAGCTGCTGCGCGTCGATGCCCAATTCTTGTGCGAGACCCGCAAGCGACTCAGCTCGTTTGATCCAAGCCGGCAACGGCCTTTCTGGCGGAATGTTGGCAAACGGATAGCGCTCTCTGAAGCGAGAATCAAATAGCAAAAAAAATGGAATGTTCGCGTATCGATGTTTTTTAACCACATCAAATTCTCTGAGTTTTACGACAAACTCTTGGAAGAAAGCCTCGTTGCCGAATCGCTTGCCTTCAGAATTCACCACGATGGAATGAGGATAGGCTAGTTCTTGTATGCCAGCGGAGTGAAACTCAGGCTCGCTTCCTGGGCGCGGGATCCAGTAACCCACCATAGAGCTTAAACTTGTCGGAATATTCCGGATAAACGCACCCAGTTCCCCTGCCATGACGAGTCCATCACCCGTCTGGGTCGGCGGGTGATGCGGCGCGGAATTAGGAAACGATTGGTAAGCGCGAACGAACTCAGGGTTACATTCATAGCCGCCCGTGCCAAGAAAGATTCCGCAATCACCTTTTATCTGTTGCGCGCGATCTCCCTCTCTCACTTCAACACCAGCGATCCGCCCGTCCTCCAGCACGAGCCTTGTCGCCGGCGATTGCGTCAAGAGGGTCACTCCTTTTTCTATACACTTGAGGAGCAACCATGCCACCAATCCTTGACCCGCCGCATAGACGGACGCCGCGTGCTCGAGGTTTTCAGCCCTCCCCATTTGATCGCATCAGACCAGGAAACACCTCCCGGCATATACGGGCTTTCCAAAAGAGCGGGAGCGGAATCAGGCAGGGCTTTCTTTGGCAGCGGCGCGACTTCGAGGGTTCGACCAAGGCCGAGTGAGCCAGGCGCGCCCGGAAAGTAATGGTCGGGAAGACCCTCGATCATTCGAAAGGGAACACCCAGTTGGGCGAATGCCTTAATCGTCGCGGACGCCTCTTTTACATACGTGCGCATTTTTTCTTCTTCAGCAAATCCCCCCGAAAGAAAGCGCAGGTATTCGAGCCCTTGTTCATCGGAATCGTTAATGCGGGCGGCGCGCTGAAGCATGTTGTTGGGTGCCCAAAGGCCCCCGTAAGAATAGGCCGTGGCTCCCCCAACAACAGGCGCTTTCTCTATGACGATCGCCTTTAGACCGCGGTGCGCGGCCCACAACGCATTTGCCAAGCCTGATGCTCCCGAGCCAACTGCTATCCAATCAAAGTGCGGATCCATAAATCGTCCTTTCAGTCGGAACTAACGGAAATTAGGGCTTGCAATTGTGGAAGCCGCCAACATTGCGATCCGGTTCAATTCCATTGATCCACGAGTTTCTAGCTGAGACCGATGTCGAAGAGCGACGCTGACCATCTTTTTTTGCCTATGACGCGGCAGCAGCCCGTTGCCTTGCTATATGACACAGACAGCGCAGGCGCCAGACCTATGTTTGGGACCATGCGGTTAACTGCGAAGGCTTTAGGTATTCAGTTTCAAATAGTAAAAGCAAAATCACAGAATCCAGACAATGGAATTGAGCCTCATTCTAAAGGTCGGCCAGCAACCCAGTAAAGACCAGCACGCGCCGCGGAATAGACTTCCGTCCACTCTGCAACAAATGGAACCATAACGTTGTCGGGAACAAATTTCCGGTAGGATAAGCTTGCTTAAAACATCCGTTACCTACGACTTCAAATTCAATGCGAGGATTCAACGCGATTGTTTCACAATCGAACAGTTCCGTACGCACAATAATAACAATTAAGGTTGACTAAACAGAAGCGTGTTTAGGGTTCAGTCTTAAGGATAAGAATGCCTCGGACTCATGGCAACAATTGCTATTTACGAGGATTCGCAAATCAGCTAGCATTTGCCCCTATGGCGGGAAGGTCAGATGATCATATTCGGGCGAAATGTTTCCATCCGAACGGAGCGTTCATCGAATTTGCCGAGGATGAGATCGAACAATGCATTACGGAGCGATTCGAAAAGATCGTGCGAAAGTTCCCGGATCGGACGGCGGTCGAAACCAGACGGCACCGTTTAACGTACGGTGATCTCAATCGGACCGCCAACAAAACGGCGCATGCGGTGTTGTCAACGTGGGGCGATAAAAATCGCTCCATCGCGGTGCTCATGGATCACGACGCGCCGGTCATTAGCGCCATCATGGGCGCGCTGAAGGCAGGCAAGTTCTATGTGCCCTTGGATCCCTCGCTTCCCTATGCCCGGAGCAAGTTCATTGTGGACGACGCGCAAGCGCAAACCATCATAACCGACACGAAATATTTATCGTTGGCGAAGACTCTGGTGGAGTCGCCGAGCCGGCTGCTGAACATCGACGATATTGAAGACGTTCCCGATACGGATCCTCCAGTGCGCGTGCGGCCCGACGATCTCTGCTGGGTCATCTACACGTCGGGTTCTACAGGAAAACCCAAAGGGGTAATGCAAAACCATCGGAACGTCCTCCATTTCATGATGAACTACACGAACGGTCTTCATATCAGCGCGGAGGACCGGTTGACCCTGCTCTATTCATTCAGCGTCAACGGAGGCGCTCACGATATTTTCGCCGCTCTCTTCAACGGCGCGACGATTTGTCCGTACGATCTGAAGACGGAAGGTTTCGCCGAACTCAGACAATGGTTGATCGACGAAAGAATCACGATCTACCATTCGGTTCCGACGGTCTTTCGGCAGTTTATCGAGAGTTTGACCGGCGGGGAGGATTTCCCTGACCTTCGCATCGTGCGGCTTGGGGGCGAACCGGTTTACAGGCGAGATATAAACCTTTTCAAGAAATACTTTTCAACCGATTGTATCCTCGTCAACCGGCTGGGGAGCTCTGAGACGGGAAGTCTGCGGATGTTCTTTTTGGACAAGGAAACGGAAGTCTGTAACAACCTGGTCCCGGTCGGCTATGCCGTTGCCGACAATGACGTTCTGCTCCTGGATGATTCCGGAGCGCAGGTCGCCGGCGATGAAGGCGAAATCGCCGTCCGGACCCGCTACGTTTCCCCCGGATACTGGCGCCGCCCCGATCTCACGGCCGACTCGTTCCTCGATGATCCGTCGGATGAAAACCGAAAAATTTATCGCACCGGGGATTTAGGACGCCTCTTGCCGGACGGCTGTTTGTTGCACCTGGGACGTAAAGACTTTTTCGTAAAGATCCGCGGATATCGCGTCGAGCTCGACGAGATTGAAATGACGCTTATGGAATTTCCCGGCATCAAAGAAGTCGCCGTAACGGCATTGAATAACAACTCCGGCGACGAGCGCCTCGTGGCTTACGTCGTGCCCAAAACGGCTCCCGGACCCAACGTCAGCGAAATAAGGCGATTTTTGGAAGAAAAACTTCCCGACTACATGATCCCGGCCACCTTCATCACTCTGGATGCCTTGCCTCTGACCGATACTCTGAAAGTCGATCGAAAGGCGCTGCCGAAACCGAACGGGTTACGGCCGGAGATCGCCGTGCCTTATGCGGCGCCGAGAAACTCGATCGAGGCTGCACTAGCGAAGATCTGGGCCGAGATGCTGGAGCTCGATCAGGTCGGCGTCCATGACAATTTCTTTGATCTCGGTGGGCACTCTTTGGCGGCCACTCGGGTTATCTCGCGCGTTGTACTAACATTCCCCTTGAATCTGCCCGTTAAGGTTCTTTTCGATTCGCCCACGGTGGCCGAGATGGCGGAGGTCATTGCCGCGCATCGAGACAACGATCCGCGTAACGCAAGACTCGATAAAATTCTAAATGAGGTGGAATTGCTATCCGACGAAGAGACTGAATTGCGTTTTGAAAAGGATCGTTCGGCGAAATCTAGAAATTAAATTGACCGGCACCGTGCGAAAGCTCCATCCGATGAGTTGCAACTATTTTCCACACTGTCTCGCAGAAGGGTTATAACGGGGACCCCACCCCGGCCCGCCGTTTTGGATTTAAGAGAACTATTCTTTCCGGTTTTTGCAGCGTAGGACGGATCGAAATGCACCCTACGTTCAATCTATGCCGTCGAAGCCATCAACTGGTACTGGAGCGCGCTCAACGCCAAGCCTAACTACTTAAGGCGTGGAAACGAGTATATCGGGCATGATTATCAATACTTGATGTTCCTCGTAGCTTGTAAACGCTAACACACAACTCGTAGATTGCGGAGCCTGTGCGATCATCAACGACTCGATCGCCCTGAACCGTCTCGTATTCAATCTTGATGACGGGCATTTTCGCAGTCGAGGCACTGTTGGAAACACTCAGCAAGCGAGCTCCTTTACTCGTCACATAACTCCCGATCGCCCATAAGAGTTGGGACAAGCTGAGAAGGTCTTTAACCGCTGAATCACGATCGTTTCTCTCTCGTGCTTCTCGATCCAAATGCTCGATATCATCCAAGGTATAATGCAGCGTGACAGGGGTGGGAGCCGGAGGCGATTGGTAACCCGCTTCGACAATGTAGAGATGTGCTTCACATCTTATGAGAAAGGTTTTGATGCTGCGCAGTTCTAAGTCCTGGCCGATGGTGCGTAAGGCTTCTGAATAAGAATTGCCAGACTTCTTGGTTGCTTGAACCATACGACAACAGGTAGACGCATAACAGATGCCAGGCCGAAAAAACGTTGTCTGGTGGAAATTCTCTTGGCACAAAAAATCGTGGCCGTCGTAAAATACCTTGAGAATTCCGCCAATTATGTATGTTTGGGTGTGACGAAGATCACTTACAGGCTAACTCCCATTTTATGCACGCCACTTTTGCCAATGAGTTGGGTGACAATGCTTTGACCGTCTTGTCACGGTTTGATGCCAGAGTATACGAGCACTTTCACCCCCCTCTCCTCCCGGTTACCTGCATGTAACGGTTATTCCGACGGCCGCCGTCCTTTTACGGGTAAAGTTACAAAACGCAAATTCGCGCGCCATAGAGTCGCTTAACCAACGCGGGTTTGGTCCTCGCTGAAGTAGCCGATCGTTGTCTACCGTTCTGTAAACCGATTTCCACCATCGGCGTCTAGTAGGGCGCTTGACTGGGCGCGTTTACGGGCATCCCGATTCGAATTCACACTGTCCCCCGCCGCTAATACGACCGCGTAAGCCCGGAGCATTCAAGACGGCGGTTAGGCAACCTGATGTTTCTTATGACGCGTAGCGCGAACTTTCTTGACAGCTCGCGAACTACTGGATTATAAGAGTCTCCGCTTGGCTGAATCGTGCTTTTATGAATTCGCCTTCGTGCCGCGCGCGGGGCAACACTGCATCACTGCCGCTCCCCGCAACGGATAGCAAAAGAGGATTACAATGAAGAGAAACATTTCACGCTTGCGCGCGTTGCTTTTCATCTTTTCTGTCTTACTGCTCGTGCTTGCCTTACCGCTTGGTTACAGTGCCGATCGGGCATTTACGCTGGCTGCTAACACTCAAGATCCCGGTACTGCTGCGACAGATAGCGCTGCTCTATCGCCTATCGCTCCGTCCGATTTAAGTGTCCGGCTAGCCGGGTTGAATCTGGTTCAGGCAAATAAAAAAGTTACTTCTACCGACGGCACCTCCAGCCAAGCGGATGCGGCCAGGGCGACGCCGCTCGATGGCGTACGCTTGCTGGAGCAGTCCACGTTCGGTCCTACAACGGATTTGATCTCTCACGTTGCGCAAATCGGCCTCAGGAAGTTCTTGCACGAACAAGAGGGAGCCGCGAAGACGGATTATCCCATTCTAGAGTTCTGGCCGCAGACACGGCCCGCAACCTGCACCGGAAATTGCCAACGGGATAACTATTCAAATTACCTTTTACAACAACATTTCTTTCTTAACGCGCTAAATGGCCAGGATCAGCTGCGCCAGCGGCTTGCGTTTGCCTTGAGCGAAATCCTCGTCGTGTCCGCTTCCGACGTGCCGCTGCCGAGTTGGATGCGCGGTTACCAGCAGCTTCTCTACAGCAGCGCCCTAGGCAACTTCCGCCAGCTTCTCTATGACGTCACCCTGAATCCGACCATGGGGCGCTTCCTCGATATGCTGAACAACCGCTGCCAGACGCGCACGCCGCCGGATGTCAACGTCTGCCGCAACGGCCTCACCTCTCAGCCCAACGAAAACTATGCGCGCGAAGTCCTGCAGCTTTTCTCCATCGGCACTTTCGTTTTGAATCAAGACGGCGCCCGGGTGCTGGACCAGAGCGGGAATCCGATTCCGACCTATGATCAGGCAACCATCGAGGAATTTGCGCGGGTCTTTACGGGCTGGGTATTAGCTCCCGCGCTTCCCGCGCCCGCGGAGTCCGGCGCTACCACGGTGCCGAATTACCGCGACGCCATGGTTGTCCATAAAGATAGTCAGGGCCGCGAGGATTATCACGATCGGGGGCCGAAAACACTTTTGAACGGCTTTCAGCTTCCCGGAGGGCAGAGCACGGAACAGGAACTTAACTCGGCCATCGACAACATCGCCGACCACCCCAATGTTGCGCCTTTTATAAGCAGGCAATTGATCCAGCGATTGGTGACGAGCAACCCGAGCCCCGCTTACGTACAGCGTATCGTCAATGTTTTCGTAGCGAATCGAACGTCGCCCACGCAACTTCTTCAGGTGGCGCGCGCGATCCTTCTCGATGCGGAAGCGCGGGGCTCTGCCAAAGACCCGATCAGCGATCCCAATTACGGCAAGTTACGCGAGCCGGCGCTTTTCATCACGAACATCTTGCGGGCGTTCAATGCGAGCAGCGACGGCATATTGAATTCGCTCAGCGTCGGCGGCTCTGCCATCGGTTCCGCCGACATGGGAGAGGACTTGTTCAACGCGCCGTCGGTGTTCAATTTCTTCCCGCCGACCGCGCGTGTTCCCGGAGAAAACGCGGTAGGACCGGAGTTCGCCATCTTCTCTTCGTTGACCTCGTTGCGTCGCGCCAATTTTATCAATCGAGTGATCTTATCGACAATCCCAGCCGCGCCGCCCAATCGGCCTTCAGGGACATCGATCGACCTGGCTCTCTGGGACCCGCTGGCGGCCGATCCGGATCAGCTTCTCGACGCGCTCAACCTGCTGCTCTTGCACGGCGCGATGTCGGCGGAAATGCGCGCAACTATCAAAACCGCCGTGACGAGCGTGCCGGCGAGCGACCCGAGGCTGCGCGTGCGCACGGCCATCTACCTCATCGCGACTTCGTCGCAGTATCAAGTGCAGCGCGGCGCGGCAGCTGTGGCGTTTGAAAGATTAGGTATTTTCAACGCCATGGCTCAGACGGCCGGCGACTACATAGTCTTGGTCTGCATCTTCCTTTTCGGCGGCAACGATGCCAGCAACATGGTGATTCCTGACAGCGACTATGCAAGTTATGCGGCTGCACGGCAGGCCGCCGGCATCGCGATTCCACAGAGCAGTCTGTTGCAAATCTCTCCGCCGAGTATCGCGGGCAGTACCTTTGGATTACACCCGAGCTTGACTGGCCTGCTCGAGCTGTGGGGTCTGGGAAAATTGGCCGTAGTCACCAACGTGGGCCCCTTGGTGGAACCGACCAATCGAACCAGCTACAGAAAGGCCACGGTACGCATCCCGCTCAACCTCTTTTCGCACTCCGATCAACAGAACCAGTGGCAGACATCGGTTTCCGACGCGGCGAGTTCAGCCGGTTGGGGCGGCCGGGTCGCCGACAAAACCGCCGACTTGAATATCACAACGTTTCCACCGATAACATCGGTCGCGGGCACGCCGATTTTTACCAGCGGAAACATTGAGCGCCCATTGGCGATCGCCGCGGCTCCAACGCGGCTCGACGGCGCCTTGCGCCTGGATGGATTTCCCAACCCGCCGGACAACGACGCGCGCTACCAGACTCTACAGAGTCTTTTGCAGCTCGATCAATCGTTGACGTTGGTGCGCGGCGCAAGTCGAGTGACCAATGAAGCCTTGACCGTGGAGCGAGCGTTGAGAGCAGCGGGCGATCCCGCAGTGCCGCCATTTCCGTTGAACCCGCGAACAAGTCTCGGCAATCAGCTCGAGCAAATTGCCAAGCTGATCAGTTTTCGAAGCGCCTTGGGCATGAAGCGGCAGATTTTCTTTTGTTCGCTCGGCGGCTTCGACACCCACAACGGCCAGGTCACCGGCGGCGTTCCGACGACCGGAACGCACGCGAACTTGCTCGCCCAGGTCAGCGGCGCCATGAAGACGTTTTACGACGCCACCGTGACCCTCGGGGTGGCTTCGCAGGTCACCACGTTTACCCTGTCGGATTTCTCCAGAACCTTCGTTCCGAACGGAACTCTCGGAACCGATCATGCCTGGGCGGCGCACCAATTCGTCATGGGCGGCGCAGTTCGCGGCGGTGACTTTTACGGCGTACCCACTTCGAACGGCACCGTTTTCCCGACCTTGGCGCCCAATGGTCCCGACGACACGGACAGCGGAACGAGTGCCCGCGGCCGATGGATACCGACGGCCGCCGTAGACCAATACGGCGCGACGCTCGCTTCGTGGTTTGGCGTAACGAGCGCGGATCTCCCCGCCGTATTCCCAAACATCGGCCGCTTCGGTGGGACGAATCTGGGGTTCATGTCGTAAAAGAGCTATCCGGAACCTGCAGCTACACTAAACCGCCCGCAGCGCCTGAATAATGTTGAGCCTTGCGGCATGCACCGCCGGTAAAAATCCGCCGACAAATCCCATCAATAAAGAAAATGCCAACGACGTGGCAACGATCGAGGGCGAGAGCGCAAAGGAAAACGCCAGCTCCGAGAACGAGCCGAAGTTGAGCGTCGAGATCGTGAAGAACTGCAGCAGCGCCGCAATCGCGAGCCCGAGCAAGCCGCCGCCGAGCGACAGAAACAAAGACTCCAGTAAGAACGCCAGCAGGATACTGCGCCGATAAAAGCCGAGCGCGCGCAGCGTGCCGATCTCCACGGTGCGGTTGGCCACCGCGCCGTACATGGTGATCATCGCGCCGATCATGGCGCCGGTGCTGAAAATCACCGTGATGAACAATCCGAGAATCCGAATGAACATCGCCATCATCTCCGACTGTTCCTCGAAAAACGCCTTTTCTCTCTTGGGGACAAAGTACTGCAGCCGGTTGTCGGCGTCGAAGGCGCTAACCACGGTCGAAAGATCGTCGGGTTGCTTGAGACGCGCTGTCACCGTCGAAAATGACGATCGTTTGAACGCGTCCATGATCTGGTTGCTGTCGCCCCACACCTCGGAATCGAATCCGCTACCATCGCCATCGAAGAGCCCCACCACCGACCACAGATCTCCGCCAAACTTGATCTTCTCGCCAAGCTGCGCACCGGCAAAGCGTTTGGCGATGCCGGCGCCCACGATCACTTCGCGCGCGCCCCAGCGAAACATTCTGCCGGCGGTGACTTTCACCTGAGGGCGCAACTCTAGGGCCGCCTCTTCCACGCCGCGCACCGTAACGTTGCTGATGCCGTTTCCGCCGAGCTTATTTAAATTGATAATCACGACAACTTCCTTCGAGCTTAGCGGCCGCCCGTCGGGAGAGCGCGCGACCTCTGGCAGATTGGTCACGATGGCCGCTGCTTCCCGATCGATGATGCTCATGATCTCGCTCGCCGCCGCTTTACGGGCGACGATCATATTGTCATCCGACCCGGTCGAACGCAGGGTTTTTTGCACGCCGTTGGCCATCATCAATACCGCGCTGAAAACGAATACCACCAGCGCGATGCCGAGCATGGTGATGAGCGTCGTCAGCCGGCGCGAAGACGAACTGCGCAAAATATATTTGAGCGGAACTTGCACAATGGATTACCCGACGTGCCGCAGTCCGTCGACAATGCGAGTCGTAAGCACCCGGCGCAACGGTACGATAGCGGCGACCAGCCCGACGACCAAGCTCGCGACGCAGCCGATCATGATCGTCTCGGGCTTGATATAAAAGATCGGAAACCAGCCTTTCGGTCCCGCTGCGCTGCCCATCAACGAGAGTATGAGCGACTCGCCGGCGAGCAGAAGAAACAACTGGCCGCCGGAAAATCCCAGCGCTTTGAGTACGGCGAACTCATGGGTGCGCTCACGCGCCGACATGATCATGGTATTTCCGACAACCAGCAAAATGATGCCGATGATGACGAACGACATGAGGTTCATCGCGGTGATCACGGCGCTAGCCGACGACAAGAAGTTCTGTTGAAATGCCCGCTCGGTTTCGGTCTTGGTTTCCGCCGAAGAATTTTCGAACAATTTATCTATGGTCTCGGAAACCGCCGCCGATTCGTCCGGGTTGGCGATACGGACAATATACCAGCCAATATTTCCCGCTCGCTGTGGCGCTTCTTGCCGCAATCGCTCATCGACGTACTTATATTGAACCATCATGATCGTGGGGTCGGCAGTTTGATCTCGTGGCCGGTAAATGCCGCGCACGACAAATGCCCACTGGCCGGGATAGACGTCGCCTTCGA
>VBKX01000342.1:851-3794 GCA_005879435.1 Deltaproteobacteria bacterium | reverse complement strand
TTAATGAGGCGAGCTTAGACAGGGACGATTTTAGCGCATCGATCAAAGTAAGCTAAATGAATCAATGGACTCAGGCAACGACGAATCTCGTTGTTTACTGAAAGATGCAAAGAATGCTTCGACGGGCTCAGCATGAACGGAAATTTCTGCGCAATTTCTGTTTTGACTCTTTCGTCCTTAGAGCTTGAGGACGTCAAAAATCTGTCCGTAATCCGTTAAGGAAGTGCTCGTCTGACCTCGGGATAAATTTACAAGTTTTTTAGCCCCGGCATGACCCGCTCGGCGAACAGACGAATATTTTTCAGCGCCATTTACTGCGGCATGCCGCCAAAGTGAAACGTGGCGGAGAACGTCGTGATGCCACCTTCTTCGTGCCAACGCTGGATCGTGTCGCTGCAGCGCTCAGGATCGCCGACGATGATAAAACCACGCGCCATATCGGAGCCGATGTCGCGTTCGGTCAACCGACGGCTGGGATCGGCCGCGTGGTGAAGATCGCTGTAGTTTTTCATGAACGGCGCCGCTTCGCGCATGCCGCGCTCGAAACTATCCGAAACGTATATGTGAAATTTGCCTAACGCCTCGCGCCGGACGAAATCATGACCGCTTTTTGCCAACGCGCCGCGATAAATTTTTATCAGGTCGTGCAACGCGTCCGTCGTCGGGTGAACGAAGGGCACTGTCATCAAGTCGTAGCCCATTTCACCCGCCCAACGAAACGTCTCTTCACTGCGCTTGGCGCCGACCCAGATCGGCGGATGCGGCCGCTGCACGGGTTTGAGAATTGGCCGTGAAAGTTGATCGGCGCGTCGGACCACGCTTGGCGAATGATCTCCGCGCTCTCGCTGAACCGCGCTGTCGCCTCGTCCCGGCTCGCGCCGAATTTTCGGTACTCCACCGGCTCGCTGCCCTTGCCCATACCGAAATCGATGCGGCCGTTGGAGATGACATCGGCCATGGCGTAGGCTTCCGCCAACTCCAAAGGGCTGTGCAGCGGCAGCACGGCCACTGCCACGCCGAGGCGGATACTCGAGGTCATCTGCGCGACGGCGGATAGAAAAGTCGGCGGATGGGGCAGCGTGCCGCCATAGCCGCCGAAGTGATGCTCTGTGACCCAAGCCTGGTCGAAGCCGAGCTTTTCCACCTCGACGATCTGCTCGAACATGCAACGATAGTAATCCGCCAGCGCGCCGTCGACCTCAGGCATGTACGTGGGAAGAATATGGGAGCCAAATTTCATGGCGTCATTTTTTCAACTGTTAGAACAGAATCGTTTTTAACTTGGCGACCAGGCCGGCATCCAGCTTGAAAATGCCTTCCACCGTTTTTCTCATATCATCGGCGGTCACCGGCGCGAGGCCGATCTTCGCTTTGTCCGCTTTCGCGATAAAGTCGTTGTCTTTGACGGTCTCCTGCAAGGCCTTCTGTAGAATTTGCGCGCGTTCGATCGGCGTGCCGGGCGGCACACACGTCAGGAGATTTTGCTTGAGTTTAGCCTGGGCTCCCATGTCCCTCTTTCAAATAATCTTGCCAAATATGCTGCGGCTTGAAGCCGAGCATGCGCCGCGCTTTGGATGAGTCGACACAGCTCCAGTGGGTGCCGGCAACCTTTTTTATCGTCGCGCCTTTTGGCAGATACTTTTTAACCAGCTCCATCGTGGGTTGAATCATGCAGTTCTTGGGTGCCGAAGCAATGAACACTTCGTGGCCCTTGAATTTTGCTTCCAACGCCAGGCGGCAAGCCGTCGCCGCGTCGCGCGCGTCAACGTAAGTCCAGAAGCCCTTCGCTCGAGACCGCGGAGCGCGCCAGCGCTCTCTGAAGCTTTCGTAAGACAGATCGAAGTTGACACCGGGAAAGCGCAAGCTGCTGATCGTCATATCGCCATTTAGCGAAACGATCGAATCGGCAATCTGCTCGCCGAGCACTTTGGACAGTCCGTAGGAGTCCTGCGGCTTGGATGGATGATTTTCGTCGAGCGGCAGATACTCGGGCGCCCACAGTTTGGTCGCATAGATGAATCCAAACGCCGCCGTGCTCGACGCAATGACGACTTTCTTCATTCCCATGTCCGCCGCGGCCCGTAGCACGTTGTAAGTCGCCGACACGTTGTTGCTGAGAGTTTCCGCGTCCGGCGTGAGATTGGGCGCCTGATAGGCGCCGAGATGAATGATGCCGTAAGCCCCGTTGAGCGCCTCGAACAAATCTCCGGAATGTCGCAGATCGGCAAGCCAGCTCGGGCAAAGTTTTTCCTGCGGCGGAACTCTATCGAGACTGAGAACTTGATATCCGTGCCCGAGCAGATCGCGAATCACGAACTGACCCAGCCGGCCGCTGCCGCCGGTAACAACGACTTTTCTCATTTCAATTGAAATCTCCTCCTGCGCGTTGGACGGCTTGAACGATTTGAACTGACTTTTTCGTTTTAGCGCTTCGGAATTAAGATTTCCTTTAGCTTTGCGATGAGCGTCGGATCCAGTTCATATAGGCCTGCGAAAGTTTTCGCGGTGGTCGGTCCGTCGATCGGACCGATTTCCAAGTCGGCCTTTTTCGCTTCCGCCGCGAGCTCGGGATCGCGGAGTGCTTTGACGAACGCTTGTTGCAACACTTGCAGTCGGTCAGCCGGAGTGCCTGGCGCGACGGAATAAGGAAATTGATAGACGTGCACGTTATCCGCCACCCGCAACAAAGTTTTGGCCTCGTCGGTTTTGGCATAGTTGATCGCCAGGGGAACCTTCTTTAAATCAGGATGTGATTTGAGCGTCGTCTGCAGCACGACGTGAATTTTTCCCGATTCCATCTGGCTGCGCCAAGTCACCTTAGTCGCTTGCCACGAGGCGCAGAGGCCGTCGGCTTCGCCGCTTTCTACCGCGAGGCGCGCCTCGGCGCCGCCTTTGTAGCCTTCGATCATTTCCAGCGGCAGGTGGAGTGCTTCTTTAAGTAGC
>VBKX01000342.1:0-761 GCA_005879435.1 Deltaproteobacteria bacterium | reverse complement strand
TGACACGCGGTATCGTAGGGGCCCGGAATACCGACCCAGCCGACTTTGCGGGCATCGAACTTCGTCGCTTCGTTTCCCATAATTTGCTGCAGGATCAGCGGCGAGGCCCACGCCGCGATCGTGAGCCCGTCCGGTTTCACGCGGTTGTAAAGATGATTCGCGGCAATAATGCCGCCGGCGCCGGGCATGTTTTCGACGATCCTCGTCGGATTGCCGGTGACATGCTTGCCGATATGGCGCGCGATCAGCCGGGTGTACTGATCGTAGGTCCCGCCCGGCGAATAACCGACGATGAAAGTCAGAGTCTTATCTCTCAAAAAATCCTGCGCCCCGGCGCCCGCGGTGCAACACAAAACAAGCGCAGCCGCGGCGACGTTTACAATCCATCGATGGCCTCTTTCGTTCATGAGGTTCTCCTTAAAATCATGCGGAAACCTTTTTAACAAAGTCGATTGTCTTTTCTCCCGCGGGAGCGAGTGCTTCGCAAGAAGTTAAAAAGGGAAATTATCTTGTACTACAGATGCCGGTGCCCTGCCACAACAGCCCAACCCTACGGGCCATTGGATAATCCTTGAATAGTCGATCAGCTGGGCAGCGGTACAAATAACAGCAACTGCAGCGGTGTTTCCATTGCGGATCGCCGTCTAATCGCAATGTTAACTTGCCTGCAGGGATTTATTGCGACAAAGAGAGTTGCAGAACGGCACAACGAAATGTCGACTGCATCGCGGCGATCTCGGAAGGCTTTTTAAAGGTCATTC
>VBKX01000043.1:1209-13788 GCA_005879435.1 Deltaproteobacteria bacterium | reverse complement strand
TTTCAATTCGTCTGTTGTTGACATCGCCAAGCGAACTAGCCGCAGAGCGATAAAGTAAAACAACACTGCGTTGGCACAATGGAAAAAAAGACTAGTCAGGTGATAACCAAACGGCTCCATTCTCCAGATGAGATAGTCGAGACCCATGGTTATCCAGGCGATCGGCCTATAGACACTCATATGAAAAGTGGTGAACATCCAGCGAAGCTGCTCCCAACCCAAACCTCTATAATTCGGATTGTCGAGCAGAACCGCCTCGTCGTCCCAATTGACAAATCCGTTTTGTAGCGAGGGAAGAAAGGCGACAAAAGTTAATACGATTATGGAAAGAGGCAGTAAGAATCGAATTAAAGAGTCCGCACTGGATTCTACCGCACCACGAATCGGTACTCGCGCGGGTTGGCTTTGAAGCCGCGCTTTTCTTCGCGTTGATTTCATAAGAAATTCACGTCAAAGCTAAGCTGGATGAAAATCCGTGCGGCGAGCAAAAATAGGGGCGAACAAGATGAACCACGCTGGCGTGAGAGTCCTACTTCAGCAGTCTGGGAGGTATTAGAGAAAGATTTGTCGGCAACAGTTGGTCAATAGGCGAACCCTGCCGCCCGTATTTCCGCCTCCATTTCATCACGCGCTTTTTTCAATTCTTCACGGCTCAAGTGGGAAGTGCTGACAATTTGCTGAACAGCTCCGAGCTTACCTTTGTAAAACAGCTCATCCGGCCTGGGTCCTCCGTCGAGGCTCTCCGGCTCATAGAAGAAATTATCCATAAGGGCCGCGTCCACGTTCCACTGCAAGTCGAAATCGGCAAAATTCTCTCCGGGATGATATCCGTAGTCATCGAACTCTTCATCCGTTTCAGCCCGAGCGCCCTTTTTGCGCATCGCCGCCTTGTAAATCGGCGTGCCGACCATTGGAATATAGGAACAGAGATCCACTTTGTGCCGCAGCCGCCGGGGAGTCTCAATGAGATGCTTGCGCAAGAACAGCCGGGTTTGTTCGAGACTTTCACGGGTTTCACCAGGCAAGCCGATAATGAATGACAACTTGCAGCGAATGCCTACCTCATCGCACCACTGGAGCACTTGAGCATTCTGTTCGACCGTTGTTTCTTTGTGCACGTTATCCAATATTTTTTGCGAGCCCGATTCAGCGCCTATGAGCACCTCACGAAGCCCGTGATCGTGCATAAATTGCAGGTAATCTCGACCGCCGTGTTTCGTGATGATGTCCACCCGACAAAAACAGCGCCAGAAAAGCCCGAACGTTTTAAGGTGACCGCATATCTCCTTCATCCTGCGCGGATTGATGGGCAAAATATCGTCATAGAATTGGATGGCGCCAAAACCGAGTTCCCTGATCTGTTGGAATTCCTCGATCAATCTTGGCATGGGCGTGTTCCGAACGGCGCGAGACCACAGATTGGGAGAATCACAAAAGTCACATCGCTTTGGACAACCGCGCGACGTGAACATCGTTGTTGCACGGTGCGAGTTTTCTTTCTCGTCTGCCAAAAAATAATGGTAATGGTGCGCGTAAGAGCGATTAGGAATCGGGATGAGTCCCAAGTCGTCAATGAAGGGCTCTTCGATAATACCCCGCTGATATTTTCCTAATGCAGCGCCATCCCCATTGGTTGAGCCGGCAACCTCTTGGTCGGAAAGGCACTCCAGAGCCCCACCGCTTTGAATATGCGAAATCGCTTTGAGAACCGCCTGCTCGCCTTCGCGCCGGACCACCAGAGGATAATATTTCCTGCTATTGCGTGGATAGTTGGTTGCATGAGGTCCACCGAGGACTGCAGGCACCCCGCGCCGCTGAAACTCTCTCCCGAGCTTCCTTATCTCTCTTCCCTGGGGAGAGGTTCCCGACACCATATAGACGTCAAAGCCATGGGGTACATCTTCTGGCTTTAAGTTGTGCTCGGACATGTCAATGAACGAAACGTCATGCCCGGATTGCTCTAATACAGACCACAGCCACCAGAGTCCCAGCGGCGGAAAAACCATGGGATCTTCAAGAAAAGTTGATTGAGGAAAAATCAGACAGACGCGCATTTGTTTTTTATCTTTGCTCGACCCACAACTGAAGTGGACGCAGTCAATAACGATCAAACGTTTCTAACACTTATACGGGAAAGGTCGCAATCTTCAAAGCAGCTCAGCCAGTGGGATTCGCAGACTATACACGGATTATTGTGCGGTTTTCAGTCCTGCTTGGCATTGGTTAGTGTCTTGACGATGCTTACCGGCCGAGCGCGGACTTCATCGTATATTCGACTTAAATACTCCCCGAGGATTCCTAACCCGATCAACTGAATTCCGCCGACAAAAACGATCACAATAATCGTCGGCGCCCACTCGATCGAAACTCCGGGATGGATGAGACGCAACATAACGATCATTGCCGCGATAAAAAGCGCAAAGAAGAAGGCAATGACGCCCAGAAGAGTAAGAAACTTTAAAGGAACCGTCGAAAATGCAAACACGGCATCGAGCGCCTGTTTGAACAGTCGGGACAAAGACTGTTTGGGGCGTCCTGCAAGTCGTTTACCGCGCGGCAGGTCAATGCCAATCTGGGTGAATCCGACCCAGGTCCGAAGCCCTGCAAAATAGCGCGTCCGCTCAGTCATTTTGCGCAGAGCCCGGACGACGTCCTGTCGCATGATACCGAAGTTGCCGGCATTGCGGGTTAGGGGGACGGTAGAAATCCGGCTGATCAGAAAATAAAAAAGCCGCGAACCGATATCCTTGAGAAATGATTTGTGTTTGCTTTCTCGAACCGCGTAGACCACATCATAGCCTTCGAGGGCCTTTCTATATAGGTCCGCGATGTGCTCCGGTTTATCTTCAAAGTCGCTATCCATCGTGACGACCCAGTCACCCGTTGCGAATTCGAGTCCCGTAGCAATCGCCATTGCATTTCCGAAGTTTCTGGTTAGCTCAATGATCCTGAGATGCGAGTAATCCTTAACTAACCGGTCCAACGAAGAACGGAGCGCGCGATAGAGAGGAATCACCAACTCTTTTTCGTTATATACTGGCAGGACAACTGTTAAGTCCATTTGTCTGTTTGTCTTGCAGTGTGGCGTCGGGTATGGAGCGCTAGACAGACTCGTTGTCTACGCACTGAATCGGCTCAATCCCGAACTGCTGGACGGCGTTGCCGCCCAGCATGCGTGCAACGCAGGATTCCTCTACATTTGCCTGGCTGAGAATCTCGATGGCGTCCCAGGCGCCGCTGGTATCGTCGCGCGGATAGCGCGAGCCCCAGACGACCTTCGCACTGTAGCGTTCGGGCAACTTCCGAATTCCCCGCTCATCGGCGTCAAAGCCCAGCAGGACGCGGCCCGCCTTCCACAACTCTTCCGTATCGGTTCGCACGGGATAGTAGTGCTGAAGAGCCATAACTCGTGTCGAGGCCTCAAACTTTTCTAGGACCTCTTCCATCCACGTAGCCTTGCCGTGCGCCACCACAACTTTCATGGTCGGATAACGGTTCATTACACCGTAACCGAGCAACGTCGAAGCAACGAACAAGTAATTGTCCAACCAGTACCCGAGAATCGGCGAGAGCGAGTGGCCAAGAGGCGTCCCGTTGACCGTGAAGGCACCGCTTCCTCCACCAGTGAAAGGTCCGCCGCCCGCGTTGCCCCGTAGTTGCACCTGCGTAAGCCGATCCTTCATCTTTTCAATAAACGGTCCGTGCGAGGTCCATTCCGGGTTGTTCAACCCAGGTGTCGCATGGACAGCGGCCACCATGGCTAGATCGGCGAGTTCCGCCCAGAGCGGTTCGTAATAGGGATGGTTGAGATATCGTCCCTCGACGAACATCGGCCGGATGAAGGCACCACGAAAGCACGAGATCTTCGCGACCCGTCGCAGTTCCTCGACGGCGAATTCCATATTCTGCAGCGGTAGCACGGCGGCGGCGAAGAGCCTGTTCGGGGCGGTTTTGCAGAAATCGGCGATCCAATCGTTGTAGGCACGCGCCAGCGCGTATGCTACGTCAGGGTCTTTGACCAGAGGGAACCCCTCGGCGAACCAACTGGGGTACAGGAAAGCCTGGTCAACACCCATGGCGTTCATATCGCGAAGGCGAACCTCAGGATTCCATGCTCCTTCATTCATCGCATGGCGCGTCTGCGGGTCCAGGTCGCCGATCGCATCCCAAGTCATTCCAGGGCGCCAGATCGCGTGCCGGGGAATATTGACGTTATCCGTATCTCGGAAAACCGTGCCGTTGATCTTGAGATAGCAGCCGAACTTTCCTTCTTCCCGCCACAGGGCGGATTTACCAAGGACACGGTACTCAGGATCGAGAAACTTTTCCCACAGGTCTCGAGGCTCGATAACATGGGTGTCCGAGTCAAAAATCGCAAAGCGCTTTCTTGGCGTCATTGTGTTTCTTCGTCAATGGGACAGCTACACGGGATATCTGGGGTGTATTATGCGCGCACTGAGTTCCTGACCGGCAGCGGTTCCGAGCCATTGATACTTGACCCGCGGTCTAGCGTACAAGCGCGGACTCCGGCTTGAGGGCTTCCAAGATCTCTTTGGCAGTGGGCCACCAGTCAGGCCGCTGGATCTCACAGATGCGCTCCCGGATGACGGTTTTAGGAAGCTTGATCTTGTATAAGCGGCGGGCGTTTTCTCCCAGCATCTTTGCTTGCAGGGAAACGGGCAGCCCGCATTTCTGCATGGTTTCAATCGCCTGCCAGGCATCGTTCCCATCGTGGTGATAAATGTCGGAAGACCAGGCGGCGATGTCTCCGTAGTACTCAGGCAGGCGAGAGGCGAAGGCCTCGTCGCCCTCAAAACCGTTAAAACAGTGCTTAAAAAAACACTCGCTGGGCAACTGTTTTAGCGGTTGCATCCGTCGATCGTTGCGATGCAACCGATAAGCCTTGTCGCATTCGTCCAAAACTAGATTGAGCCATGTGCAGTCGGACTCAAAAACGGCGGCCTTAAGTCGGGAGTGACGCTCAAAAAATCCCGACATCAATACAAGGGTGACCCAGATTGCCGCTTCCGCCATAAAAGCCTGCATATTTTGTAAAAACGTATGCGGCAGGCCCGACGTGCTGATGGTGCGGTGGATGAGCTCGGCGGCGGAATATTGTTCGCTGTAACCGGGAGGCTTATGCGCACCTCCGGCCGGGAAGGGGTGCATGCCGTAGACCATTCCCGTCTCTTCTAGGGCGTCCCACAGGGGTTCGTACTTGGGCTGCACCGGGTAGTTACCCATGGCGTCCATAGGGCGAATCAGGCCGACGCGGCAGCCCTTGGCCGCCGCGCGATAGACCTCGTCCACGGCGAAGCGCACATCTTGCATAGGGAGCAAAGCGGCGAAGTAGAGTCGCTCCGGGTCTTCAAGGGTGTACTCGTAGGCCCACGCGTTATAGGCCTTGCAGAAGGCGCGGGCACCGAGGGCGTTCTGCAGCCACGGATAAGTGTCTATGTTCGTTGGGATGATCATCACCTGATCAATGCCTTGGATGTCCATATCGCGCAGGCGTGCCTTCGGCTCATACGACCCGGTGTGATTCAGATATGCGGATTGCTCCTGGGTGAGGGCGGTTTTGGGATTGAGGTTGCGGACGTGGAGCTCCCGCTGGATGTCATGCGTGACTTCAGGCCCGGCCACGGTAGTGTCCCGAATGCTGCCCATAGTCCCGCTGTTCGGCACGCCATCGACACCAAGACCAGACTTGCCGTTGACGAGCAACTGCTTGGTTTCAGGTTCCCACCAGCACGTAGATTTGAGCGCTTCTAGCTCGTCTTTAGTAAGATGCTCATGAGCTCGCTCCCAAATCTTAGGGGGTTCTGTAATGTGTGCGTCGCAATCGAAGGTCGCGAAGTCCTTGGACATGGGCGCAAACTTCTGGACGGGCATTATCTAATTGTTCTCCTAAGCTGTTCTAGGATGTTCTCTACTCATTTAGTCCTGAGGTAAGTGCAGTGTTCCGGAAGCGCGTCGGGATCACGTGATTGAGGAAAAGTTCGATCTTTTTCCTATGCCCCATTCAGCTGGCAAATTCAACCAAGTTCGACGTTCCTTATGTGAAACTCTCCCAGTCATCTAGGACGAAACACGCCCCACATGAGCTCGCTAAGCACGCCAAACGTTGAATGAATTATGACAGGCTGTTATATCGCATGTGCTTCCCGACAATATCTCAATGACGAGTAACATCCCCGGAAAACTGCAGCAGTCAAACAAGCTTCGCGGCATCGTGCTCAGCAAAAGCACCGCCCGTTGGTTTGTCCCTGTGACCATCTGCGCAGCCACATGCGCCGCTTTTCTGCCGATATTGTGGAACGATTTTGTTGAGTGGGACGACTACGAGAATTTAATTAGCAATCAGAATTTTCGCGGGTTGGGATGGAACCAACTCCGTTGGATGTTTACGACCTTTCACATGGGACCCTACCAACCGCTGAGTTGGCTAACACTGGGACTCGACTATTCCATCTGGGGAATGGATCCGGTCGCCTATCACCTGACGAATGTTTTTTTCCACTCGGCCAATGCCGTTTCCTTATATTTCGTGAGCCGGCGTCTGCTGACGCTGGCATTCCCGGAGTCGGATGGGGAAGAATCTTGGCAGGTCATTTTGAGCGTCGCGTTTGCGGCTCTGTGTTTCGCTCTCCATCCGCTTCGGGTTGAATCTGTGGCGTGGGCGACGGAGCGCCGCGATGTGCTGTCCGGGTTGTTCTATGTTTGGACAATCTATTGTTATCTTCACGCACGATCGAGGTTTAGTGATAACGTCCCATCGCGGCACTGGATGAGTGCGGCGTTCATTTTGTATCTTTTGACATTACTATCCAAAGCCACCGCAATAACATTTCCTGTGGTCATGGTCTTACTCGATATCTATCCTTTAAGAAGATTAACTTGGAACTTAGGAACTTGGTTTATGCCAGAAGCGCGCAAAGTATGGCAAGAGAAAATCCCGTTCATTGCTGTCGCGGTCGTGTTTGCGTCGATCGCGGTGTTGGGTCAACAGCAAGTGTCTGCGGTCAAATCTCTCGGTAGCTATGGCATCGAACAGCGATTGGCCCAAGTAGTTTTTGGTGCCGGGTTTTATTTGTGGAAAACACTCACGCCGGTCGGACTATCGCCGCTTTACGAAATACCTCCGAATTTCGGTTTTTGGGATTCCGCAGTTTTGATCGCAGGCTTGGCAACGGTGGCCGTTTCGGCGTGGTTGTTTTTGATCAGAGACCGCTGGCCCGCGGGTCTAGTTTGTTGGTTGTATTACTTGGTCGTGTTGGCTCCCGTCTTGGGATTGGTTTCAACCGGTCCTCAGTTGGTGGCGGACCGGTACAGTTATCTATCATGCATGAGTTTGGCGGTGCTGGCGGGCGGAGCTTTGTTATTCTTTCTACAAGGACCCCATGAAATGCCCATGGGTTTACCGACTGCTACAGTGATAGGCGCCACTGCTGGAGCGATTATGATTGCGCTAGCGTGCTTGACTTGGAGGCAAACCGCCTTCTGGCGTAATACCGAGACGCTCTGGACGAGAGTACTTGAGATCGATCCAAATTCGAGCTTCGCGCACTATAACTTGGCGAGATACATCGCCCGAAGCGGAAGGTATGATGAGGCCACGCGGCACTACCGCGCGGCTCTAACAACCCGGCCCGACGATGCCGACAGCCACAACAATCTTGGCCTGCTGCTCGCCAGGAATGGCGAGTTTGAAAAAGCTATCGAACACTTTGACGCTGCCATTCGAGTTGATCCTGGTTATGCCAAAGCGCACTTTAATTTGGGCCGGGTGTTTGTGCGGCAGGGTCGCTTGGATGAAGCTATTGAAAGTTTCCAGCGCGCTTTAGCACTTCAACCTGGCGTCGCGGAGATTCACCAGAACCTAGCCCGGGCGCTGGCGATGCAAGGCAAGAAAGCAGAGGCAGCAGAACACTTAGAAACGGCGTTACGAATTCTAAAATCGCCGCAGCAATCATCCGCTGAAGGCTTTAGATAATCAATCATGCCACATCATTGTCCATCGCTGATCATCGGATTCGTTCACTGTGGAAAAACATCGACGCGCGTTGACCAAACGTTGAGAGTCTAACGCGGGCTAAATTGGCGGGTACGGATCGGCGAGGATGAAAAAAAGCGCGCGACGGTTCGAAATAAGGGCGGCGGCTCGAAAACAGTCGAGCTCGACGATTGCGTCGAAGCACGACACGACCCGTGAGTCCGATTTCTTTTGGATCGCGGCTATATTAGTGATCGCGTTCGTCTTGCGCCTTTTCTACCTCATCCAAATCGAGTCCATCCGCCGCTGGCGATTGGTTGGGGCAGGGCGTGTTTTATCAGGCCCCGTTGTATCCCTATTTCTTAGGTGTGCTCCAGCTCGTCTTCGGCCACAGCCTTTGGCTCATTCGTTTTGTCCAGATCCTTTTGGGTTCGTTCTCCTGCGCGCTGATTTATCTCGTCGGCCGAAGATTGTTTTCGCGTCCCGCCGGGATCGCCGCCGGTTTTCTGCTCGCTTGTTATGCGCCGGCGATATTTTTTGAGGCGCTGATCGAAAAGAGCATTCTCGATCTGTTTCTAGTGAGCCTTTTATTGTTTCTGCTGGTCGGCGCAATGGCGCGCCGGGGCTGGACTCAATGGCTGGCTGCGGGCGCTGTCTTGGGCCTGCTCGGTTTAAGCCGCGAAAATGCCCTCGTTCTAACCGCCGTCGTGACGCTTTGGATTTTCATTTATTTCTCTGACCAGGCTGTCCAAATCCGTGCGCGTTGGGCTGGGCTATTTTTTGCCGGGCTGCTCTTGGTGCTCGTCCCCGTCGGACTTAGAAATCTTATCGTCGGCGGTGAATTCAAACTCACCACGTCACAGTTCGGGCCCAATTTTTTTATCGGCAATAATCCCGAAGCCGACGGAACCTACGGGTCGGTGAATAAAGTCATTGGCGAGCCACAACTGGAAGGCACTGACGCCGCGCGCTTGGCGGAAAGAGCTTCAGGAAAGCGCCTGAGCTCGGGCGCTGTTTCCGACTACTGGCTGAAAAAATCATGGGACTATATTCGCGCTGAGCCGACCCAATGGTTTCGGCTCCTGGCCAAGAAATGGCTGATGGTTTGGAATGCCCGGGAAGTCGAAGACTCGGACGATTTTTATATCTATCGCCAATGGTCTTGGTTGTTGACGTTTCTAAGCTGGATCACTCATTTTGGCGTGCTGGCTCCTCTGGCAGCCGCGGGCGCTTGGCTCAGCCGTAACGAATGGCGGCGTTTATGGTTGCTTTACGCCATGATCGTTTCCTTTGCGCTCAGCGTGGCCGTGTTCTACGTTTTCGGCCGCTATCGATTTCCCTTGGTGCCGCTGCTGGCTCTCTTTGCCGGCAAGGCGCTAGCAGAAATGCCGGCTTGGTATCGCAAGCGAGGATGGCGCGCACAGTTTGCGGTTTTCTTCGTGTTGCTGATCAGCGCGGCCTTCGTCAATTGGCCAATCTATGCTTTCAGCGGGCCGGACGCCGCCGGCTACAATAATTTGTCCAATGCTTATTACAAACAGGGCCGGGTCGATGAAGCGATCCACACTGCGCGCCAGGCGCTCGAGCTGCAGCCGGACTTGGGCGTTGCCGATTACAACCTCGGCAATCTTTATGCGGGGCAGGGCCAATTCGACTTGGCAAAAAAATATTTCGAAGAGGCGATCCGGCTCTACCCCAACTACGCCGAAGCGCGCACTAATCTCGGACAGCTGATCGCCGAACGCGGCGATCTTGAAACCGGTGTTCAATATTTCCGCAAGGCCATCGAGCTCAACCCGTCGATCAGCCGAGCGCACCTGAATCTCGGCGTCGCTTTGGCGAAGCAGGATCGACTGGACGAAGCGATCGGGCCCCTGCAACAAGCCGCGCTGCTAAAGCCGGATTCTCCGGAGGCGAGTTACTATCTGGGCAGCGTCTACGCCGCGCAGAATCGCTACGCCGATGCCGCGGAATCTTTCAATCAAGCGCTGCGCATTCAACCCGACTTCGTTGCGGCACATCAAAGCCTCGCATAATTGTTGGTGTTACAGGGAAAAAAAGACGAGGCAATGCAACATTATCAAGAAGCTCTTCGGCTCTCGAAGCAAAGCCAGACGCGGCCCGGTTCCCGCTCTCCTTCTCTGCGTTAAGTCACACGCGGCATTTAATCGATGGGAGCCAATAATGAAGAGGCGATCCGCAGAGTCACCGCAGCAGGAGGGTTGATTAGCTTGATGAACGGAATTGGATCGTCTGCCATGATCACGGCTTCTATTTGTGCCGGTGGGATCGCGCGCAGGCCGTCGACCCAATGATATTTCAAAATTATTTCTTTGCCCTTTAGATCGGAAAGCTCTAACCGATTGAATCCCGCGTTTACCTTGCCTTCGCCTTCGACGAACCAGGTTAACGGCTGGTTGACTCTCATTAGGTGAATCGGCCCGATGCGCTGTTCGATGGTCACCAAACCGGGAATCGATCGCAATCGTTGAATCATTGCCGGATCAAAAGCGACGACGGCGCCGATGTTATAGACGCGCAGGTAATTTCGCAGCTCTTCGTCCGAAAGCGATTGCGCGTCCTTCTTGAACATCTTGCCGGAGTGAAACTCGGCGAAGTGATGACGGTCGTTGTAAAGATTGATCGGCCCGCCGATCAATTGGCGGCCGGTCAGATAGGGTAGAAATGAAGATAGGTACGTGCGGTCATAAACAAAGCCGCTTTCGTCGCCGGACTCTTCGAAAAGCACCCGCGCGTTGCCGGGCGTTTCCCGGCCGATCCATTCGATGACGGCGATTAGCTCCGGAATGAAACGCGAGCGCAGTTGCAATCTGCCGGTGGATTCCGTTTGCGCGAGGTTGAATAGAAACGTCACCAAACCTAATCCAGCAAGAATCGGCACCAGTGGCGAACGCGATGGTTTAGGCGAACTTAGCCATGCGCTCACGGTGTAGGACGCGCTGATTGCAAGAAGTAGATCAAAGGGAACTTTAAAACGCAGCGGCTGCCACGCTTTAACGAACGGCACCAAGGCGCCGAAATAGGCGATCAGAAATAGAATGATTAAGGCGCTCGCCAGCATGATGCCGAGATCCCGTTTATCGCTGCTGATCAATTTTCGAATCCCCGACGCGCCGAGTACCAATAACAGGAGGCGAAATCCTTTCTCCCAGAGTGTTTGACGAAAACTCCAATAATTCATCGTTGAGAGATAATCTTTCACGAAGATCAGTGGGTCGGTGCTTACGAAAATCTGCAACTGTTCGGTGAGTGCGGTCGAGACGTCGTCGGTGCGATGGTGGAATGCTGGAATGAGCCACGCCAGGTTGATAAGTAGAGAAAAGGCTATCGCCCCAGCGATCCATGCGGTCAGACTGGGCGTTACTAGCCGTGGGCGCAACAAGATCAATGCAATCATCGGGGGCAGAAAAATGACAATCGATTGAACGTGGAGCGGCAGAATCGCCGCGGCGAAGATCAGCCAAACGAGATGCAGCCATCCGAATTTCACGGGGTGCGCGGCGAGCCTGTAAAAAAAAGATACTCCTAAAATACTGAGATAAGAAGCCACGGGAAAACCGATCATGCCGTAGAAAAACATTTCCCGCGGTAACGAATTCCACCAGTAAACTGTGCCCAAAATTGCCGCTGCAGTTGCGACAATATGTTTGGAATCGTCCAAGATGAAAAGATTTCGTGCAGCGAAATACATAGTCCACGGCACGCTGGCCATCGCGAGAAAAGCGCCGAGCTTGAGCCATTGAACCGGTGACAAAGCGATGGCCGATAAAACCAGAGCGATAAATTCGAAAAACTTGATGCTAAGATCTTGGATCGTGTTCGATGGATAACCGGCCATGAAAAAGGGATTGTAGCCCCAGGCCGTATGATCTTGGCGCCAGAACGCGCTTAAAGAGTTGAGATGATGAAAATGCAGTCCCCAGTCTTGATCGATCAGCGGTTGAGGATCAAAGAGACCCTGGAGTGGGGTGAAAAGCGATACTAAACCAGAAGAGTGAAGCAGAAAGATTCCGCATACGAAAATGCCCGCGATCTTTTCACTAAACCAACTAAGCTTAATCTCTTCATGCCGGGGCAAACGATCCGCAGGTGTTTTGCCGCCTGTTTTTCGCTGCGGCCTCTTGTGCGCCATTGTCCGCTAGTGCACGACCAAAGTTCCGGTCCAGCTCACTAACAGGCCTAACCCTAGGAATAGCAGCGTCAGCGGATTGCGCTGCTCGATGCGATGAACCTGCGGCAGGATATCCGCCGTCGCGATCGCGAGGAACGTCCCGGCGGATATGCCGATGGCGATCGCAACATTTTCTTCGGACAAAGCGCGAAAAAACAGGAAGGCGAGTAAGGCGCCGACCGGCGTTGTCAGAGAAAAAAGCACGCTCAGGCGCGCGACCTTAGGGCGCGCCCAGCCGGCCGACAATAAAATGGAAGAGATCGAAATGCTGTCCGGCATCTTATGGATCAGGACTGCGAGCAACACGACGGGGCCAAGCTGCGGTAGCATGAGACCGGCGCCGAGGGCAATGCCGTCCAACAAGCTATGGAGCGAGATGCCCAAAAAAGCCGGG
>VBKX01000043.1:0-1142 GCA_005879435.1 Deltaproteobacteria bacterium | reverse complement strand
AAGCCGGCCAAGATGGGCAAGCCGATGTCATCCACGAGCACCTTGCCGGTCTCGGGCAGCATGTGAAAAAAAACCGCGCCGAGCAGCACGCCGGCGCTAAAGCTCAGGAGCAGCGCGAGCGATCTTTGCGAAAGCTCGCGCAATAGCGGCAAGAACCCACCGATGAGTGAAATGAACATGACCGTCGGTAAGTAAAATCCCAATGATGCCATCTCGTCCGCCAACGCTGAAAGCTAACATAGGGCCCTAGGTGTGGCAAACTTCGCGAGAAATTATCTAACTATGGGAATAGTTCGCGCACCGGCTGCTCGTGCGATAATTGACAGTTGAAGTTGTCTCTTCCGACGGGACGCCAATTTAGCCATCGCCAAAGTGAGCGTGTGTCACTCGACGGTATACGCGCAGCGTTGTTGTGACTGCACCACGCTCGTGCTACTTAAAAATAAATTCTCAACGGAGGAAACAATTTCGTGACGGTTAAAAATTTGCTCATGATTTTCGGATTAGGCTTGATTGTCGGTTGTTCGATGGCGGCGCCGGGGTCGCACGCCACGGCCGATCTGAAAGACAAAGACGGCAAAACCGTCGGCAAGGCAGTTCTGCGTGATACGGCGGACGGCGTGCTCGTGCGCCTGGAAGTGAAAGGACTTACGCCGGGCTTGCACGCGGTTCACGTGCATGCCGTCGGCAAATGCGAGGGGCCGGCGTTTACCACCGCGGGTGGACATTTCAACCCGCTGCAAAGAAAGCACGGTCTTAGAAGCCCGGATGGCGCGCACGCCGGCGATCTACCGAATATGCTCGTGACCAAAGACGGCTCAGGCCGTTTTGAATCCAAGACCGACGCGATTACGCTTCACGCCGGTCCCGCCTCGGTATTCGACAGCGATGGCAGCGCTTTGGTGATTCATGTCGGCGTCGATGACTACATCACCGATCCGACCGGAAACGCGGGTGACCGCGCTGTTTGTGGTCTGATCGTGGTGGACTAACAAAGACGACGATTCAAAGATAATGCAGCGTGGCGTGACCCGAAGCCAGCCTTTCTTCAGCCTGTCTAATTCGCTCGAGCGTTCCCAGGTCCTGCCAAAAACCTTCGAAACAAAAACCATAAAGCGCTTCACCCGCGACCAGCATCTTCG
>VBKX01000340.1 GCA_005879435.1 Deltaproteobacteria bacterium | reverse complement strand
TTGCGGCGGATGGTGCTTGAGGGAGCCAATCATGGCAAGAGACTTAAAGGAACAGTTCTTTCGGCTTGACGGCGCTTGGGCATCCTTTAAGCTCATGTCGATTCGCAAACGTGAGGATGATTTAAAGCCGTTTCACGTCCTGCGTTGCAAAATCGATGACCCAGTCGACTTTCAAGCTACCGAGTCCCTCAGAAGTACAACGGAAGCGACGGTTTTGATCGAGATTTTCGGCGAAGAGGAGCTGGTCGCCGCCAGCGGCCAATGTCCGGTTCATGCCGTGGATAACGCCATGCGCAACATTCTGGAAAAACACCATTCGCAGCTCACCGAGGTTTGCCTTGAAGCGTTCGACGTGCGGTTGCTGCACGGCTCGACCCAGGATGACGACGAATAAGGTGCGGCCGCGTTAGTTCGGGGGTTATCCATTTTCTCAGACGGTCGAGAGAGATGGGGAACCGTCGGCGTCGCCGCCGACATTCTTCAGGCGACCGTCGAATGTATCATTGATGGACTTAAGTGGAAGCTTCGCGGCGAACACAAACATTAATAGCTCCGCGATACCGGCGCGCATTTTTTGCCTGGGCTATCGAGTCAATTCGAAAAGGGGGCCAGCAACTAATTCTTTAGCGGGTGTCGTCCATGCCTTACTTTTTCCGCTCGTTCTCTTTCGTTGCTTTGTCATTATTGCCCGCCGCTTGCAGGATGGAAGACAGATTCATTTTCTATCCCAGCGCGACCATCGAGCAAACACCGCGGGAAGTTGGACTTGACTTCGAAGATGTCTCTTTCTCGACACGAGATGGCGTTCGTCTCAACGGCTGGTTCATTCCTCATCGCGAGGCTCGATCCACCTTGGTTTGGTTTCACGGCAACGCCGGCAACATCAGCCATCGGGTAGAGAATATCAAACTCCTGCACGACAAGGTGAAAGTAAGTATCTTCATCTTCGACTACCGTGGCTATGGGCGGAGCGAAGGGCGGGCCTCTGAGGAGGGTACCTACCTCGACGGCGAGGCGGCGATGGATTTTGTCCACAAACGGCTCGGCGGCGATCCAAAAAAAATCATTCTGTTCGGGCGTTCCTTGGGCACGGCTGTGGCCGCGGAGATGGCAAACCGATTCGAAAGCCAGGGACTTATCTTAGAAAGTCCTTTTGTGTCGATCCGCGAAATGGCCCGTGTCGTTTTTCCATTCCTACCGATCGGGCCCTTACTCCAGACCCGTTACGATGTTCAGGAAAAGATCCGGAAAATCAGAACACCTTTGTTGGTCCTGCACGGCGACCGCGACGAAGTCGTGCCGTTCACGCAGGGTAAGATGGTTTTCGATGCGGCGCCCGAGCCGAAAAGATTTTTCACGATTGCCGGCGCCGGGCACAACGATACGTATCTCGTCGGCGGCGAGCGCTATTTTCTACAGCTGCAGAATTTCATTGACGGACTATCTTCAACCCGCCAATAGAATAGTCGAGTGTCTTTCGCTCGCAACGAAGAGCCGTCGACCGGCGTCCGTGATCCTAGTCGAGCGGCTGCACGGCCAGGTCACGGGCGGCTGCATAGGCATTTCTCACGTACTGCGAAATCATGCGTTGAGTGTTGAAATAAGAGCCGTTGAGGGCAATCGCTGAACGCATCATCTGCGCAAAACGGTCGGGCTCCTTGTAGTAGAGAGGCAGAATGACTTGCGCGAGTTTTTCATAAAGGGAAGCGGCCTCCGCGACGGAATCGTTTTCAACCCCGCTGGCATCGCCAATCGACCAGCCGGTCACTCCCTCAATATGGCCTTCGATCCACCAACCGTCGAGGACACTGAAGCTAGGCACTCCATTGAGCGCGGCTTTCATGCCGCTTGTGCCGGAAGCTTCTTGTGGCCGAAGCGGCGTATTGAGCCAAACGTCGACACCAGAACAAAGCAGCTTACCCAGCGCCATGTCGTAATTTTCGAGATAAACGACGCGAACATCGTTTGCAAGGGCTGCGGCCGCCTCGAAAATGCGCCGAATGATCGCCTTACCGCCTTCGTCGCGCGGGTGGGCTTTACCGGCGTAAATGACCTGCATCGGCCCCGCATGGCGAGCGATCTGTTTGAGCCGTTCGAGATCGGTAAAAAGTAGATCGCCGCGCTTGTAACCGGTAGCGCGGCGCGCAAAGCCGAGAGTAAAAACTTTCTCGTCCAGTTGCGTACCCGTAAGCCAGCGAATCTGCCGCAGTAACTCTCTTTTCGCTTGCGCATGCGCTTGGCGCATCGCGTGTAGCGGTATGCCGACGGCATAACGCAGATAACAATTATCGCGCCGCCACTCGGGAAGGAAACGATCATACAAATCAGCGAACGGCGCGGCCGTCCATGTGCTCGCGTGTACGCCGTTAGTAATCGCTCGGATACTTTGATTCGGAAACATACCGCGTGAAATCTCGCCGTGACGCATTGATACGCCGTTGACAAAACCGGAAAGCCGCAGTGCGAGTTCCGTCATGTTGAGCGAACCATCCATTAGCTGGAGTTGGGCTAATGTGGTAGCGCGGGTTTTTCCAAGCACTTGGTAAACCAAGTCGGCAGGGAATCGGTCGTGACCGGCCGGCACCGGAGTATGCGTCGTGAAAACACATCGGCGGCGGATCGCGTCGATCTCGACTTCGGAAAAACCCGATTCCGGCAAAGATCCGGCCTGCTCTTCCATAAGCGCGAGAGTCGCTAATGCTGAGTGACCTTCGTTCATATGAAAAACTCGGATGTCGTCATAGCCAAGCTTCCGCAGCATCGCCACCCCGGCTAATCCCAAAATGGCCTCTTGGCATAGGCGATAACGCTCGTCGCCACCATACAGAAAGTCGGTGAGGCCCCGGTCGGCTGCGTTGTTCTCCTCGAGATCGGTGTCGAGAAAAAAAAGCGGTACAGAGCACCCAGTGACGCCACGAAATATATATTTCCAGGCCCCCACGCACACTTCGCGACCTTCGAGGGAAAGGGTAACTTTCGTCGGCAGACGCACGAGATGCTCTTCTGGAGACCACTTCGCCGGGCTCTCCAGCTGGTTGCCATGCCAGTCAAGCCTCTGGTCAAAATAGCCTTTGCGGTGGATTAGGGAAACCGCAACCATCGGAATTTCCAGATCGGCAGCGGAGCGCAACATGTCACCGGCTAAAACGCCCAAGCCCCCACTGTATGTAGGAATTTTAGAATCGACAGCGACGTCCATGGAAAAATAAGCGATAGTCCCGCTAGGGGGCGATGATTTCTTCATAACGGCTTTTATTTTACGCTCTTTGGAATCAATCGATGAAGCAAGAAATTGAAAGGAGTCGAACTGCTGGCAAGCATCCCCGAAGTGATACAATTTATGTTTATGCAGAGCATAGCACCTTTCCGTGGATAATTGACGCAGGCCGCAGCAACCTCCTTAACGCAAGGACAATGCCACTAAATTCTCGAAGCGAGAATTACAGCGAGGTTTTGGCAGATTACCGAACAGCTTGGTAAAATTGCGCGCAATGGTCCTTGGCGACATCGCCCGTTCTTGTGCGCATTTTGTTATTCTTGGCAAGCTAGCGCAAATTATAAGTGTCACGCAACTCCTCCCAGGTTCCGTGAGCACTCAAACTGCGCAGTACCATTAACGTCGGAGGCATCAAGGGAAAATTATCGGCTTGCGCTAGGTCAAGAGCCGCTTTCGGAGAAAGCCACACGCTTTCCGATACCTCCTCTGCGGCATCGAGCGGACTTTGGTCCGGCGGCAGCGCCGCCAAATAAAAACGCGTGTCGAATCGAACGCGATAATGTTCCGGCGTAATACGATGAAAGAAATAAGTAAGCCGAGCTAAATCACAACGAAGCCGCTCGGATACAAGAAGGTCGGCAAAATCAATTTCTCCTCGCTGCAGCGACATCCGTTTCGCGGCCATGCGATCGAAAAGTTTATGCTGCGACGAAATAGTCTCCGAATTTCTCTGGGAAACAAAAAAGTGAATTCCAACTTCTTCGAAAAGTTCTCTTACTGCCGCGACCCAGTAGCCCAAGCAGCGTTCCGGTCGATCTTCGACGCCCAGTTTCTTTTGCGCCTCAACTGGCGTTAGTCCTTGAGTTAGACGGATCATTCCCGTCGACCAGTCGCTCTCTTCAACTCTTCCCCCGGGGAAAACGTAGGCGCCGCCGTACGTATCCATCTGTTTCGGCCGACGGTTCAAATAAATTTCGAAACCATGGTTTTGGTCAGGTCGAATGAGCACGACCGTGGAAGCAGGAAGAGGGATCGCGGATTGCATCATAAACTATTTCGTCTTCAACAACTCGCTATTGAAAACCTAATTACGTGAAGGATCCGGATTTCTTTTGAACTCGAAACAACAGCGCCAATCAGTTTCTTGGCGACGCTTTGCCAATATGAATATGAGCGCCCGTCGCTGCCCCAGGGACAGCGTTTCTGAACGCGATAAAGGGGATACCCACTTGGCGAAGATAACCTAATAACGTCGCCCTTCCGTGCTGTCTGGATGCAGCGCCACATCGATGACATTGCGATGATCTAACCGCAAGCAGTCGTGAGTTGCGGTTTGACCTGACGCACTGATCGGTAGTACTCGGCCAAAGGTTTCGAAAAAAAAACTTCGATCTTGGGCGCGGATCCCGGCGTCCATAACGCTCCGCTATTAAAACACAGGAGCATGGCGGTCTCGCTATAGCCACCTATGGCTAAGCGCGGCAGGCGAAGAAGCTCGTCGCGCAACGTCACCTCAGCGATTGCCATGTCGGTTTCCACCAAGCGGCGCCGATCGTCTACTCGAACGCTGACCTCTGTCATAGTATGCTCAGCTTGGAGTGCGTCATTGTGCGCGATCAGGCCCTGTTCGTAGAGCTCGCGGCGCCGCTCGCATTCTTCCAAGGAACGCTGTCGGTCGTTTTCGTGAAGTCGGAGGAGCCTTTCGGCACCGGCACGGGTTTCTTTGACCTTTTGAATCACATCGGTGCGCGATTTCGTCAGTTCCGATTCGCCGGGATCGGCTCGTCGGTTGCTGGCGAAGGAGCTGGTCTCAGAGGCGCGACGAACGTTACCAGAACCGTAAGCTTGAAAAATAGTCCTCGTCTCATTTCACTTCGGCTAAGTTTCTCAGAGTGTAGGAAGTAAGGAACTCTTGGTCAAGACAGTGCTACAATCAGAACGTTGAATAGTAACAATATTCGTGTCGTTAGGAGGGGACCGCGGAATCATATTACGAGCGTGGGCCGCGAGCTCACAGCGAGATTGTGAAAATTTAGAACGTTAGACTTGGCTAAGGAAGATTGCAGCGCATTTTCCGCCACCGTCGATACCATTGACCTGAGCTGGGCGAACCTTACGTGCTTTATGGCTTCCTGATCGAGATGTCTGTGGGCGTCAACCTGGTAATGTATAAAGGGGTAACTGCCACCTGATGTCGAACACCTCAGTGCCACATGATTCCGAACATTGGTGCCTCAAGATTGGAAGGACCGTGAACGTTGGATGTGCGAATCGTTATTTGCCGAACTAGACATCCTCAGTCGTGACTTAGCTAAGCAGGATCGTTCTGTCCGCCGCATTGTGCGACTAAAAAATTACTGTTCGACATCACTTGGCCTGTACACGATTCAAACCAAAAGTGTTCGACATCATGTGACATGTGTCCTATAAAGCATCAGTTTCAGCTGTTACGTTTGGCGCATGCAACTACGGTCAAACTACCTGGATTAGGCTGGTCTTGAGGACTACGGGCACTATGGCCTGACTGAAGCCTTCTGCTGCAACCCACTTCAAGCACCTCATCAAATTCTGCATTAGAGGCTCATCGCAGCCGTAGTTGCTGACGCCACTCAGGGCAAGTAGGATGCGACCGTGGAATACGCCCGGTGCTCTTTCAGATCGGACCGAAATTCAAGCCCCTGTTAACGATCAAAGACTTAAGAGCTCAGTTATTATTGTGGTGAGGGGTTACTCATCGAGCATTCTAACGCTCGGGTATTTAGATCACTCGAAAAAGCATCGACGCATTCGACCGTGGGTTGATGATGCAGTCGACGTCGCCGCTGCCAACCGCGGGGTGGCGCACAAAACTACCAAGGCATCTAAAGAATTAATTTCGACCAGTTCCCGTTTTGGCAGGAGTTAAATTCCGCTTTAATACTCCAACGACTCCCACGTTGTTCTTTCATGATCGCGTTGGTCTTGAGAGTCCGCGAACGACGATCCGCCACGCTCGAACCTTCCATTTGCCGGCACCTTCAGCGAATGAGGGGCAGTAGAATCGCAGCGAAGATGAACCCAAAGATTGCCAGCCATATGATTGATTTGGTCGACGCCGATTCGCTCTCTAAAGGGTTTCTCCGATGTTTATGATCAACATTCTGGGTGATCTCCATAAGCGTGTTTCTCACGGTTACCAATTCCTCCTGAAGCGGGTTCTGTTTCTGCTCGCTCAGTTGCGACCGTCGAGAGGCATCAAATCGCGACGCTCCGCCAATGACGGCGGCCCGCACTTCGTCGATTTTCGTGCGCTGGAATTTGCCCGATGCCGACGGTCCGCAAGTCGTAATCATCCTTTCCAGTTTGTCAACTTCATCTAAGAGTCCTTGAATCACGTTGGGTTCTATGTGGGCCACCTGTGTTGATCCTTTCCCCTAACCGCGAATAAAATTCTAGCGTCGCTCAGACTCACGTATGTGATGAACATTGAATGATCCAAGTTTAATCACGCTCATTTGATATCTTGCCATGCGGTCGCGAAAGCCGACTTGAGGTTGCCAGATCCAACTCGATTGCCTTCGGCGTCAAAAACTTTTCTGATCTGGTACAGTCTCCCGGTTGGTTCCAAGTAACTCACCGTAAACCTTGCAACCCAAATTGGCCTGCCACCAACAAACAATCCATTGTGAACATTAACTATCATTGTTAGATCGTTCGATAACGCAACCTCAATGCCAATAATGTTATGGCCGTAATACAGCGCAATCGGCGAGAGCTTGATGGAGCCCGCGACCCAATATGACAACACTGTTGACAGAGAAGGTTACTATTCGCGCCGAAACAGCGAGCAACGTGGAGCTTAGGTCACTGCCAACGTTGGTTCACGGAAAAGCGCCAGAAGTTTACAGCTGAACGAGGGAAGTCGAGTGAAGGCGCTCGGAATCTATTGTTTGAAGATCAAACGATCCGGTCAGCAGTCGTCAATAGTCTCGAATGAACGCGACCGGCTGCGAATTTAGTGGCGCACAAGTCGCCCAGAAGGTCTTCCAACGTGGATGTGCGGGCCCGTGGATGCGCCGGGCACAGCCTTGCGAAAGGCAATGAACGGAATTCCGGCTTTACGAAGGTGATCGATGAACGCCTTGCCTTCGGCGCTGTCAGGATGAAGCGCCACGTCCATCGAATCGTGATGATCGAAACCTAAACGATTGTGCGTGTCTGATTGTCCCATGGCAGTTACCGGCAGGTCGCGGCCAAAGGTCTGGGCGAAATATCTTTCAACCTGCGGTGCATCCTTCAAGGACCACTTAGAGGCCCCATTAAACCGCTTCAGATCTGCTGTTTCACTGTATCCGTTCACCGGCAGCTCCGGCATGCGCAGCACCTTTTCTCCTAACACGGCTTCGGTGATCGCAATATCGGTCTCAACCACGGCATGACGCATTTCATACACTCGGTTGACCGCAGTGATATAATCTCGCTCGGCTTCTTTGATTTGATCCTGCGAAATCTGACCATCCTGGTGGAGCTTGCGCCGTCTGATGACTTCCGCCCTCAACTTGGTTTGGTCGTGCTCATAATTTGACAGGAGCGCTCGGTCTTTGGCCAAAGCTTCTTGCATCTTTGTGAGCACATCTGATGGTCCGCCTTGGCTACTGTTTCCGGTAATATTAACCGGATGGCTTTGTCGCAGGGCAACGAATATCACCGCCGCCAGAGGCAGGACTAGGGCCGCTATCAGGAAACGTCGGGATTTTGCCAACTCAGAAAACATGAGTCTCGAAGTCTAAGGGCTTACGGCACAGCGGTCAAGCCAAAGCAAAGCCCGTAACGGACGAGCCGTTACGGGCAAATAATCTGCTCCTCGAGTTGCCTACTTCAATTCGGCGATCGCCTTGGCCTTCACCCCTGCCCGGGCCCCAGTCGCCACTGGAGCTACGCCGACGCCAACAACCCCCTCTGAATAAGGTCTTGCGCCATCTTCACCTTGTAGACGTTGTCTTTGAGAGGTTTAGCGCCCTCAAGGGCGATCTCACCGGCTTGTTTCGCCGTCGCTTCATCGATTCTCTTGCCACGCAGAAACTCTTCAGCTTTTGCCGCGCGCCAGGGAATCGGTGCGACACCGCCCATGACCACGCGCGCCGCCCGGACGACGCTACCGCTGCTTTCAACGATCGTGGCCACGGCAACGATGGCGTGATCCCAGGCAAGTCGCTCACGCACTTTGTGGTAAAACCCTTTACTGCCGGCCTTTGGAGTGGGCACGAAGATCTCCGTGACGATCTCGGCGGGATTGAGAATATTCTCGCGCTTGTAATCCACCGAAGGCAAGACGAAAAATTTTTCCAGAGGAATCATCTTCTCACCTGTCGGTCCGGCGATTTTAATTTGCGCGCCCAGCGCAACCAGTGCTGGCGCCGTGTCCGAGGGATGAACGATATAGCTCGGTCCCGCGCCGAGGATCGCATGAAAGCGGCCGTCGCCGGTTACCGTGTAACAAACCTGCCCGCCTTTACGCAGACAAGTAAAATTCGACGAACGGAAATACCAGCAAAACGGCCGCTGGCAAAGATTCCCGGCGATCGTGCCGGCGTTTCGGATCTGCGGCGAGGCGGCTTCTCCCGCGGCGCTGGAGAGAATGAGCAGTTTTTCGCGGACGGCGGGGTGTTCTTCGATTTCCACCAGCTTCGCTAGAGCGCCGATACGAAATCCGCCGCGCTCTTCCTTGATATAATCAAGGCCGGGAATCGATTTAAGATTGATTAGGTAGTCCGGTTCGACAACGTGGTCTTTCATGAGCTGCAAATATTCGCTGCCGCCGCCGACCACCGCCGCGCTCTTTTTTTGCTGATGAAATTTTTGCAGCAAACTGACCGCTTCTCGGACGCTTTTGACATCGATATTTTCAAAACTTTTCATAACGGCTTCCTTCTCCCTTACACCTGCACCGCGCGAACGATTTTGTCCGGGGTAATCGGGAGTTCTTTGAATCGCTTGCCAGTAGCATTGAAAATCGCGTTGGCAATCGTCGCCACCGCGGCCGTAATCGGCGGTTCGCCGACGACTTTCCCGCCAAAAACACCGTAGGGATCGTAGTGCTCGACGAAGATGACTTCGACTTCCGGCGTTTCCAAATGCGTCGGCACCTTGGCGTCGCGGTAGTTGGGATTGATCGGTATCGCCGTCACTTTGTCGATCAGCAATTCTTCTGAGAAGGCCATGCCGATACCCTGCACGACGCCTCCTTTGATCTGGCTTTCCGCCGTCAGACGATTGAGGATCGCGCCGCTGTCATGCGCCGCGACGTATCGGGTGATGCGCACATGACCCGTCCAAGTGTCGACTTCCACCTCGGCGAAATGAGCCGAAAAGCACTTTCCGTCCATTTCTTTGGGAAAGTTCGGGTTGGTCGTGGCGCGTCCGATCAAATCGCCACTGTCTTTTACGATTTGTCCAAGAGCGATTCTCTGCGCTGAATCGGCCTTGCGAAAAACTTGACCGTCGCGCAAGTCGAGTTCTTCAGGTTTGCTTTTCATTGGCGCCGACGCCAGCGCAAAAATTTGCTTGCGCACGTCTTCCGCCGCTGCAACCACCGCCGGACCCGTAAACGCAGTCGTGCGGCTGCCCGACTCGCCGACGGAGTAAGGCGTTACGTCGGTGTCGCCATTGGTAAGTTGAATCTGATTGAGCGGAATGCCTAAAGCCTCAGAAGCAATAATCGCCATTGTCGACTTAGCTCCGGTGCCGATATCGGTAACACCGACCAAGACATGCGCCGTGCCGTCGGGATTGACGCGAATGGTCGCGGCGCCGAGACCCGGGCGAAACGGATAGCCACCCAGAGCCATACCGATCCCGTGCTTCACAGGTCCGGCCGTTGCGCCGGGTTTGTGCCATTTTTCACTAAAGCCGATCCGCTTCGAGCCTTCGAGGATGCACTGCTCTAGATAGTTCGAAGTGAAAGGAAGCTTACCTTTAGATTTTTGCGCGCGGTTGCGCATGAACATATCGAGCGGGTTGACGCCCAACTCAAACGCGACCTGATCGAGGAAGGATGCGAAACCAAAGACCGACTGCGGATAGGCCGGCGCGCGATAGTTAGCGGCGACAACGGTGTTGGTGTGCACGGGTTTGATGACTTTTTTGAAGTTCGGGATATTGTAGAAATCCGTGCCGCTCAAGTTGCCGCTCTGTTTACGATACGCACCCATATTGGTCACAGCGTCCAGGGATACCGCGGTGATCGTGCCGTCGTTCTTGACGCCGACCTTATAGTGCTGCTCCGAAGCCCAGCGCCCATGCATGCCAATGTAGTCGTCTTCTCGGGTAAATTCGAGTTTCACCGGTTGCGCGGCAACTTTCGCGAGCATCGCCGCCATGTAGTCGTAGTCCTGCGCCTGGTTCTTGTTACCAAATCCGCCGCCCATGTACTTGCACACCACGCGCACTTTGCTGAGCGGCAAAGCGAAATCTTTGGCGATATCCGTGCGCGCATTAGACACGCCCTGGGTCGAGGCATAGACGGTGAGCTTGCCGGCATCCCACTTGGCGATGCTCACCCGGCGCTCGAGCTGGGCATTATTTACATGTTTGGTGATGTAAGTGTCTTCGAAAACGCGGTCGGCATCTTTGAAACCCTGCTCGATATCGCCCCACGACTCCTCGATGGGCGCGCTGAATGCGCCTTTGCCGACGGAGAGATTGCCATTGGGCGCAATTTTCGGCGCATCCGGTTTAAGCGCCTCGTTGGCATCGAGCACGTGGGGGATCTTTTCGTACTTGACGTCGATCAATTTCAAAGCATCTTCGGCGATGTGGCGGTCGGTCGCGGCAACCGCCGCGACTGGATCGCCGACATAGCGCACCGGGTTATTAAAAATATAGCGTCGGTGCGTGTGACCGCCGCTCGACCACGGTACCTTGGCGTTTTCGTGATGAATGACCGCTTTCACGCCCGGCAGTTTTTCCGCCTTGGAAGTATCGATGCTGATGATTTTGGCGTGCGGAACGTTGCTGCGCAGCACGCGCGCGTAGAGCATACCGGGAAGTTGGAGATCGCCGGTGTACTGCGCTTGCCCGGTCACGCGCTCGTAGGCGTCAATGCGCGGCGTTTGCTTGCCGACGATGGAATACTCTTTCGGTGCTTGTGCCATAAAACCTCCTTAACTCGATTTCGCCGCAGCGGCGAGCACAGCGGCGACCTCGCGGTTATAGTTGCCGCAGCGACACAGATTGCCTGACAAGCCGCGGCGCGCTTGCGCTTCATCGGGTTTGGGATTTTTCATCAGCAACGCTTTCCCCGACATGATCTGACCGGAAGTGCAAAAACCGCACTGCGGCCCGTCGTGCTCGATAAAAGCTTCCTGCAGCGGATCGAGCTTGTCGCCTTTTGCCAAGCCTTCGACGGTGAGAATGTCCTTCCCTTGCATCCACACCGCCAGCTGGCTGCAGGCATACATATTGTGCCCGTTGATGATCACCGTGCACGCGCCGCATTCACCGCGGTCACAGCCGATCTTCGTTCCGGTAAGACCTAGTTCATCACGCAGCACTTCGGCCAAGGTGCTCCGGTGCTCGACTTCGACGCGGTACGCTTTCCCGTTAACTTTGAGCGTAATTGTCGCTCTATTGCCGCCCGCTCCGGATGTTTCCGGCGAATAGCCTTCCGCGGAATCGGATTTAACCAGTCCCGTCGAAATGACCGCGGTGCCGATGGCTCCGCCGCCGATACCTTTGAGAAATGAACGTCGCGATAGCCTCGTCCCTTTCTTTTCGTCTTCCATAGCAGGAACACCTCCTGTTTCGAACCTATTGATAATGGCTCCAGATGGCTAAGGGGTATTATGGAAGGTCGCCTTCTGTCAATGATAAACTCCGCCTTGCCGCAAGCCGGCAAAATAGCTAATCTCCGATTCACTTCCATGGCTGAAAAATACCCTATTCAATCCGAGGGAGAGCAGCTAGAATCATTCCTGGGCGACCTCGAAAAAGAGCATACGGTAAAGAATATTTCCGGCTGGGAAACCGGGTTTGCCAACTTGAGTTGCGCGCTGGACGGAATCTTGCCTGGCCTTTATTTTCTAATCGGGCCGCCTGCATGCGGCAAGACCTCACTGGCCAAACAACTTCTCGATCAAGTGACAGTGCATAACAATGTGCCGGCAATCTTTTTTACTCTGGCAGAAACGAGCAAGGACCTCAGAATCAAAACTCTGGCGCGTTTAAGCGGACTAGAAACCAGGGAGATCCGGCGCGGCAGTGCCTATCTGCTTCACTGGTACGGCGTTCCGAAGGCGCACTATGGAGATATCAACGGGCTTCCCCCCAGCTGGGAAAAATTGAAACAATCCGCGCGCGAAGCGAAGCCCTGGCTCGATCTAACTTACATCGTTGAGTGCGCAGCGCATCCCGATCTGCGGGAAATTGAAAAGCGCATCGGCGATATTCGCGCCACAGCAAATAGCGAAAAAATCTTTGTCGTCATCGACGACTGCCAGCGCCTCGGAAAGCGCGATCAAGCGTTGGGCGATCGTCTCCCAATCATCGCCGAGCAACTCCAAAAAACCGCGGTGAATCTGAAAATTCCCATATTCGCGATCTGGCCCAACCTCGGTGACGTTGGCGAATCGCAACCGCAAGCATGGAGTGAAAGAGTCGCGAGCCCGGGCGTGGTCCTTGTGCTAGAAAAAGACCTTGAACGAACCAAGAAACTCACCGAACCCAATCACGCGCTTACCTTGCACATCGTCAAAAACCGCGGCGGCGAAAAAGGCAAGCTGGCCTTTGATTTCTTTGCAGCGTTTTCAAAATTCGTGGAAGCTTGAAGCGATGCGGGTCTCGTTATACTGAGGGGGAAAGCATAGGGGTCGAGGTCGGCCGCAGCCCCACCATCCCCGCCATGTTCGCTTTGAAAACGGGGACCGAGGGGATTGTTTTTCGGCGGGCTCGAAATCGCCCTTTGTCAGAGGAAGGGACGACAGGACCTGATCCGCGAACTCTTGAGATGTCGCGCTAGCGCGTGGGCTCCCATCGATAGCAGTTCACCGGCAGCGAACCGCCTTCGACCACCACTGTCGCTTCATAAGTGCCGCCGGGATTGAGCTCCATCAGCGTCCAGCCCGGCACTCTGGCGTCGATGCGCACGCGCTGATTTTCGGCGAGCGCAATTTCTACTTCGTCCAAATTTCCCGATAGTCCTGTTCCTTTTGCCTTGAGGAAGGCTTCCTTGCTGGTCCAGCATTTGAAAAATGCCTGGCGTCGAAGATCTACCGGCAAAGCGCGCAACTGCGACACTTCTTTCTTGGTGAAAAACTGCTCGGCTACCTCGTCAAAACCATAATCTTCTTTGATCCATTCGATATCGACGCCGATCTCGTGTCTGCGTGTCACCCCGAGCAGGGCCATCTCGTGGGAGTGAGAGAGATTGAATTGAAGGCCGCTGCCGGCAAATTCCGGCGCCAAGCTCGGCTTGCCGTTTACCCCGGTGAAGAATTGTAAATCCGCCGGCTCTGTTTTTAGATATTGCGAAAGGATCAAGCGCAGCCCCGCGTGCGCGACGACATAAGGCCGCCGGTGCTTATCGAACTTGAATCGCGCCGCGCGTTCGCGCTCCGCCGAAGAAAGCAGATCGGCGAACGACCCGTCGACGGCCTCCCGCTGTGTGAGCGAAATCAACCAAACATCGACGGCGTTATCTGCTAGGGCAAGCTCATGCGGCGGATTGACCCAAGGCGTACGGGAAGTTTCGGATTCAAGCACTGGCGCACACTCTCGCGGCTGGTTTGGTAATGACCTTATATCTCTAAGGCGATTTTAGCGCCACAAGTCCAACCGGAGAGCATCGAGGGATTATCGTAATGAGAGTTGACCGGTCATCGCAAGCCTTCGCGGCGTGTCGATCATTCCAGCGGAGCCGCATTTGTCGCCGAAGGCTTGTCCAACGGCCGGTTGCTCAAGCGATAGATGAACGCAAGAATCTCCGCGACCGCTTTGTAGACCTCCAGTGGGATCTCCTCTTCCAGATCGAGGCGAGAGAGAATCTGCAAAAGCTTCTTATCTTGACGGATCGGGATATTGTGAAGACGCGCCAGCTCAATGATTTTATCGGCCAAGTAACCTCGCCCTTTGGCGACGAGCTTCGGCGCATCGTCCTTTT
>VBKX01000339.1:587-2655 GCA_005879435.1 Deltaproteobacteria bacterium | reverse complement strand
GCTGCCGCATTTAGGCGGCTCCTTGGCGTTGCGAAGATCGTCGATCGATTTAAACGGCGAGTCGGCGCGTATGAAGTGAACGACGTCATTTTTCTCCGGTGAGCCGATCCAAGTAAATTTGCTCCAATCGAATTTGATTTCCGGGCGGGCGACGAGCTGTTCGAAGTAGGCCGCGGGATTGAAAGCGCCCATAGTCAGGCCATCCGGCTTGGCCAGACCGTAGACAAAATTCGCCGCGATCACGCCGCCGGCACCCGGCATATTTTGCACGATCACGGTCGGGTGGCCGGGAATATGTTTACCGATATGTTGTGCCATCAGGCGCGCCCATTGATCGTAGCCGCCGCCTGGCGCCGAACCGACAGGGTTTGGCCTTGGTAGATATTCGCTTGCGCGAATGTCAGTTCAAGGTTCAAAGGGTTCAAAAGTTCAAAGCCGGAGAGGATCAAGCGTCCGAGAACTTTGAACGCTTGAACCTTTGAACTTTTGAACGGTTTTCCCATTTCTTATTCCCGCCCAAGCACCCACTTCATGCGCTCGATGATCTCGCGTGGTTGGGTGATGACGTCTTTCGATAACTTCTGTAGCTCGTCGCCTTTGGTTGGATCGACTTCCCATCCCTGTTTGGCGGCGTCAGCGAGCAATTCCGGATCGGCGATGGCCTTGGCATAGGCATCGCGCAAAATCTTGACGCGGTCGGCGGGCACGCCCGGCGCGGCGCCAATGGGTCGGCCGAGAGTGGCGGCCGTTAGAATTACTTTTGCTAGTCGGTGACCCGCCTCGGAAGTTTTATACTGTTGCATGAGCTCGTTCAGCGTTGGCGTGTCCTTCAGGCGCGGGTCGCGCTTGGCGCCGGTTTGCATCAGGACGCGCACGTAGCCGGACTTGTGCCAGCGTCTGTAAGGCTCGCGGCCAAAATAGGTCGCGAGCAGCGGCGACCAGCAGTAGACTTCGCCGCGCTCGATGGCCAATTCGATATCGGGGGCGCCGGGGTAACCGCTAACGATCTGGGTTTTGATGCCGAGTGTTTCTTCGAGCAGCCGGGGAATATGTGCTGCCGCACTTGGCTGGTTCCTTGGCGTTGCGCAGATCTTCGATGGTTTTGAAAGACGTGTCGGCGCGCATGTAATAGACGACGTCGTTTTTTTCCGGAGAACCGATCCAGTTGAACTTGCCCCAGTCGAATTTCACTTCGGATCGGCCCACCAGTTGATCGAAATAAAGCGCAGGATTGACAGCGCCGAGGGTCAAGCCATCGGGTTTGGCGACGCCGTACACATAGTTGGCGCCGATGATGTTCCCGGCTCCCGGCATGTTTTGCACCACGATCGATGGGTGCCCTGGGATATACTTGACGATGTAACGCGCCGTGAGCCGCGCCCAGAGATCGTAGCCGCCGCCGACTGTGGAAGCGACGACCATGGTGATGGTTTTACCCTGGTAGAAGGGCGTCTGGGCAGACGCCCGTTCAACGTTCAAGGGGTTCAAAAGTTCAAAAGTTAGAAATACGAAGAAGGAGAGAACCTTAAACGTTTGGACCTTTGAGCTTTTGAACCGGGTTTCCATTGATCCATCACTCCAGTATTCCAACACTCCAATTTTCAGTTTCCGAGCACCCATTTCATCCGTTCGATGACTTCCTTCGGTTGCGCGATGACTTCCTTGGCAAGTTGTTCCATCTCCTCGCCGGTCAGCGGATCGATATCCCAGCGCTGCCTTTTGGTTTCAGCTACCAGCTCCGGGTCTTTCAGCGTCTTGAGATAAGCTTCGCGAAGAAGCTTGAGCCGGTCAGGCGGTATTCCAGGCGTGACAGCGATCGGGCGGCCAAGGGTCGCGGCAACCAAGATTACACGCGTAAGTCGCTTGCCGGCTTCAGTGGTTTTATGTTGATCCATAAGCTCGTAGATCGTTGGCACGTCGGCTAAACGCGAATCGCGCTTGCGGTTGGTCTGGAGCAGCACGCGGACAAAGCCTTTTTTGTGCCAGGAGATATACGGCTCTCGGCCGAAAAATGTCGCCACCAACGGCGACCAGCAATGGACCTCGCCGCGCTCGACCGCCAAATCAA
>VBKX01000339.1:0-467 GCA_005879435.1 Deltaproteobacteria bacterium | reverse complement strand
TCGGCGCGCATGTAGTGAATGATGTCGTTCTGTTCCGGCGAGCCGATCCAGGCGATCTTGGCGAAGTCGAATTTGACTTCCGGCCGGCCAACCAGTTGATCGAAATAAATCGCCGGCAGAATCGCTCCGAGGGTGAGCCCGTCCGGTTTGGCGACGTTGGAGAGATAATTGGTCGCGACAATGGACGCGGCCCCTGGCATGTTTTGCACGAGGATCGTCGGATTACCCGGAATATATTTGCCGTAATAGCGGGCCAAGACCCGCGCCCACAGGTCATAGCCGCCGCCGGTGGACGAGCCGATGACGATGCGGATGGTCTTGCCTTGATAGAAAGGCGCTTGCGCGAGTACTGGCTCAAGGTTCAAAGGATTCAAAAGTTCAAAAGTTAGCAATACGAAGATTGATAGAACCTTGAACGTTTGAACGTTTGAACCTTTGAACGCTCTTGCCATTTACTTTGTTCCTCT
>VBKX01000042.1:1865-7826 GCA_005879435.1 Deltaproteobacteria bacterium | reverse complement strand
GCTTCATCGGCTCAGGACGTAGATGCGGCGGTGCGAGCCGCGAAGCAAGCGTTCAGCACGTGGCGCCTGGTGCCGGCGCCGAAACGCGGCGAGCTGCTCTATCGCGTCGGCGAATTATTGCGCAAATACAAAGAAGACATTGCCCGCGGCATGACGCGTGAGATGGGCAAAATTCTCAAAGAAACCCGCGGCGACGTGCAAGAAGGGATCGACACCGCGTTTTACGTCGCCGGCGAGGGCCGGCGGCTTTTCGGCGAGACGACGCCGGCGGAGCTGCCGAACAAATTCGCCATGTCCGTGCGCGCGCCGATCGGCGTGTGCGCGCTGGTTACGCCGTGGAATTTTCCTATGGCGATCCCGACCTGGAAAATGTTTCCAGCGTTGCTCTGCGGCAACACCGTCGTGCTCAAGCCGGCGGAGGATACGCCGCACACGGCACAGCGGCTGATCGAGATTCTCACCGAAGCGGGGATACCACCCGGCGTGGTGAACTTGGTGCACGGACGCGGCGAAGAAGTAGGTGCGGCGCTGGTGCGCCACCCGGACGTTCAATTGGTGTCATTCACCGGCTCGGCTGCAGTCGGACGGGAGATCGCGGCGGTGTGCGGCCAACATTTAAAGCGCGTTTCCCTGGAGCTCGGCGGCAAGAACGGGCAAATCGTGATGGAAGACGCCGACCTGGAGCTCGCCGTCGAAGGCGCGCTGTGGGGCGCCTTCGGCACCACCGGCCAACGTTGTACCGCGACCAGCCGGTTGATCGTACATCGCGACGTCGCGAAAACCGTGACCGAAGCGCTGATGGCGCGAGCCCAGAAAATAAAGATCGGCGACGGTCTCGACGAAAGCGTCGATATGGGACCGTTGATCAATCAATCGGCCCGCGAAAAAGTTTTGCGATACATCGACATCGGCAAACAGGAAGGCGCGCGCTTGCTAACCGGCGGCGCCGTCCATGACTCCGGTGCATGTGTGAACGGCTACTTTTTCCAACCGACGATCTTGATCAAGTAAATCCGTCAATGCGCATCGCGCAGGAAGAAATCTTCGGTCCGGTGCTATCGATTATCGAGATCAAGAACTTCGAGGAAGCCGTCGAGGTGCTGAACAGCACAGCGTACGGTTTGTCGAGCTCGATCTATACTCAGGATGTCGCGCGCGCGTTTCGCGCCATGCGCGATATCGAAGCGGGCATTACTTACGTCAATGGACCGACCATCGGCGCCGAAGTTCATCTGCCTTTCGGCGGCGTCAAGAATACCGGTAACGGGCACCGTGAGGCCGGCACGACGGTCTACGATATTTTTACCGAGTGGAAATCGATATACGTCGACTATTCCGGTAAGCTGCAAAGGGCCTAGATTGACAACGCGGAATAGTTTCTAGTTTCAAGTGTCTAGTTTCCAGTTGGAGAAACTAGAAACGAGAAAACAGAAGCTAGGTAACAGGAAGAGGCATGAAAGCACCGCAAATCAAGACAGCGTTGCCGGGACCCAAAGCAAAGGCGTTGATCGATCGTGATCATCAAGTCACGGCGCCGGCGTACGGCCGGGTTTATCCGCTGGTGGTGAAACAAGCGTCGGGTATGGTCGTCGAAGACGTGGACGGGAACTTGTTTCTCGATTTCATGGCGGGTATCGCCGTGGCGAGCACGGGCCACTCGCATCCGCGGGTGGTCAAGGCGATCAGTGAACAGGCGAAAAAATTTCTCCATATCTGCGGCAGCGATTATTACTACGAGCCGATGGTAGAGCTGGCGGAGAAGCTCAATCGTTTGACGCCGGGCACCCAGCCGAAAAAAATATTTTTCACAAACTCCGGCACCGAGACCGTCGAAGCCGCAATCAAGCTCGCGCGCTATCATACCAAGCGCCAGCATATCATCGCTTTTCACGGTGCATTTCATGGCAGGACGCTCGGAGCTTTGTCGCTGACCGCCAGCCGCGCGTCCCATCGGGCGCATTTTGGCCCGCTGATTGCCGGCGTGCATCATGTGCCCTACGGCTTCTGCTATCGTTGTCCGTATCAATTGAAATATGGATCTTGCGGCATCGAATGCGTCGAAGTTCTGGAAAAAGTTCTCTTTCGCTATGAAGTCCGCCCTGAGGAAGTAGCGGCGATTTTTGTCGAGCCGATTCAAGGCGAGGGTGGTTACATCGTGCCGCCGCCTGAGTATTTGCCGATGCTCCAGAGCCTCTGCCGGAAATACGGCATTCTCTTGGTCATGGATGAGATTCAGTCCGGCTTCGGCCGCACCGGCAAAATGTTCGCGTGCGAACACTGGGGCATCGAACCGGACATTCTTTGCGCCGCCAAAGGCATCGCTAGTGGCATGCCATTGGGTGCGATGGTAGCACGCGCCGAAGTCAGCACCTGGACGAATACCACCCACGGCAGCACTTTTGGCGGTAATCCAGTCGCTTGTGCGGCGGCCTTGGCAACGATCCAATTGCTGGAAGAGGGATTAGTCGAGAACTCTGCCAACGTCGGCGCGACGCTAAAGGATCTGCTTTCCAGGCTCAAGGGTCACCATCCCGTCATCGGCGATGTGCGCGGCTTGGGACTCATGATCGGGGTCGATTTCGAGCGCTCCGACGGCAGCCATACGCCGGACGGGAAATTGCGTGATCGCGTCATGCAGAAGTGTTTTGAAAAAGGTTTGTTGCTCCTAAGCTGCGGCCAGAGCACACTGCGTTTTTGCCCGCCATTGATCGTTACGGCTGAGCAGGCAGGTGTCGCGGTGAAGATCTTCGATGCCGCGATCGCGGAGGCCAGCTAACGCGTTTGCGCTGGCACCCGGTCGGCCCTGCGGCGGAACGAAATCGTTACTGTAACTTCGTGCGCCATTCTTCGACAAGGTGGGAAAGTTCGCTGTCGTCCGGATTGATCTTGACGAGATTGATATAGGGAAAGTGGCGTGGCTCATAGCGTTTGGCGGATTTCGCCCGCTCGAACCACGGAATAGCGTCGTCGAAGCGCTGCTGCTGCATGAGATAGACGCCGATGTCGTTGTAGGGATTGCCAAATTCCGGGTCGAGCTGGATGGCGATCTCGCACTGGGCGATGGCTTCGTCGAGTCGCCCGATAAAACTATAGGCCCAACCCAAGTACGTATGCGCGTCGGCGGTGGGATAGATCTTGATAGACTCTTTGTACAAGCGAATTGCGTCGTCAAATTCGCCGGCCATCTGATGCTTCATCGCCCTTTCGATGAGCTCCAGCGCGCGTTCTTGATCTTTACTGAGCGCCATTGATTTGTCGTCCATGCTCCCTATGGCGGGAGTCGAGATTTTTTATACCGTCAGTTTCAGCACTTTTCTATACGCCCCAGGCGCCGCTCAGTTGGATATTGGCGCCGTTTACATACCGTGCTTCCTCCGACAGCAAGAAGCGCACTGCCGACACGGCGTCGTCCACGGTGCCGACGTAACCCGCCGGAATGAACTTCACCATGCGATCGAGCTCTTCGTTAGGTGCGCTGCCTGAATCGATAAAGCCGGGCGAAACGCAATTTATGGTGATGCCGTCCGGCGCGATGAGCTTGGCGTAAGAACGGGACAGCGCCAGAAGCCCGACCTTACTAAGGTAGTGCGCTGTGAGCTGGGGTTGAGCGATGAGCTGTTCAGCGTTCGCCATGCTAAAGCTCACGATGCGCCCCCATTTACGTTCTTTCATGATCGGAATCACCGCGCGGGTCAAGTAGAAAACCGGATGAAGATTATTATCGAACATCGAATGCCAGCCCTCAAGAGTCTCATGCAGCAACGAGACGCGGTGGTAAGGTCCGGCGCTATTGATCAGCGCGTCGATCCGGTTCCATTCCTGGTGCACTCGCCTAACCAGCCCGGCAGCGGCTTGAGGATCGGAAACATCGCATTGAATAGCCAATCCGTCGTCGCCTTCTTGTTGCACGATATCGATGACCTCTTTGGCTTCCCTGGCGCTGCGAGATCCAACGCGATGGCGCGGCCGATACCCTTGGCGCCGCCGGTGATCAAGGCTACTTTTAGGTCGGTCGTTTTCATCGCTGCGTTATCCGGACTCCGGAACGAACAAAGAGAACTGAGCCGGGCCTGTGCTCAGCGTGACTTTCTGCTCCGATGGCTTTTCTAACTCTATCCACGGCTTGAATTTGTCATACAGCTCTCTGAGCTTGGCCTTGTAATGTTCGACGTTCTCGTCCGGTTTCTCCGCATCCCAATCGGCCGCCAGTTTGCAGTTCTCGTTAATTCTCACATTGGCTTTCATGCCGGTCACGTAATAGGAGATTTGGTCGCCAGGCTGGTAGCGCCGCTCGGCTTTTAATGCCAGCTCGTAGGGAGCGCCGGGGTTGCGCTTCTTGGTTTTGAGCTTTGCCTGGTAGGTTTCCAACGAGTCTTGCAACGTTTCGGTTTTCGCCAGCCAGCTGATCGGCCGACGGTGCTGATCGATGTCGTCGACGAAACGATTGTAGATCTCTGGAATTTTTTCCCGTTCATTCTTCAGGAGCAGTCTCAACATCTCTTCCAGCCATTCGCGTTGAAACAGCTCGAGGCCGCGCGAACGCAGGCCGGAGCCCTTGATGCGCAAGCGCCCCTGGTCGTCGAGTAGCGCGTAGTTTTTCATCTTATAGCTAAACATCGCCGGGTAGCGCCCGTCGAGCTCAAGCTCGATCCCTTTAGGCAGGATCGCCGCGAGATCGGCGATCAGCCGTTCCTCGTCGGCCTCGGTCTGCACGTTTTCCGGCGGCACAAAATAGATGCCGTCGGTATCCACCTCGATGATCTTGGCCTGGCTGTCTTTGAGCCAGCCGATGGCGGACTGGATCAACTCCCGGCCTTTGGCCGTGACCTGATTGGCCGCCTCGAAATCGTTGAAATGGCCCATTTGGAAACCGAGGTAGCCGTAAAACGAGTTGATAAGAATTTTAAAAGTTGATTGTAGCGCGTTGAAATAAACTCGGCTTTCGTCGTCTGACGCGCCGCGTGCCAGCTCTTTGGCTTTGATCCGAAAGCCGCGCAGGTCGCAGAGCAGCCCGGCGAAAACACCGAGCTCGTCTTTCTGCGGCAGATAATTGTACACCAACATCACCGACGGATAGAGCGAGGTCACGTCGCTGTGTAGGACGCGCTGCGCAGCGCCCTGGTATTCCATATGGGTGAAGCCGCCAGCCACGTCGCGTCCTTCGTTGGGGTATGGCACCGAGCGGCGTTGGTGCAGATACTCGCGCAAGAACAGCGCGTCGATTTTCGTCGCGTTGCCGCGAAGGGGAATGTTCTGGTAGCTGTACGGGAATATTTGCGCTTCGACGAAGTAGCTGGGCGATAAAATCTCCGCGATCGCCCGGGTCTCGCGCACATTGTCCAGCGCGTAGCGAAACAATGCGTCGGGATCGTGATCGAAGTACCAACTCGTTTTATCTCCAGGCGCGTAGGTGCGTCCCGCGCCGGCAATGCCGAACTGGCGCGCGATATCCTTCAGGCCGAAACTTTCCAATTCCCTCGTAGCGACATCGTAGTGCTGCGCCAGGATCCAAGTATCGATGATGTGGCGGCCGAAGATTCCATACTTGCGATAGGTGATGGTGCGTTCAGCGATCTGCATACGCGCCGCATGGCCACCCAAGCGCGAGCCGTCGCGCCCGAGAGTGAGCGCGACTTTATGCCGCTTGGCGCGGGCTTCGATGTATTCGAGATCGAAGCGAATCAGGTTGTGGCCTTCGATGACGTCGGGGTCGCGCTTGCAAATTTCTTTAACGAACTCCCGGAGCATGTCGCCTTCGTCCAATTCCTTGCCTGAGATCAATCGGCCCCAGCCCGCGGAATCGGACATGGCGATGGCGGTGATCCGATCGCTCTCGCGGGCGGAATTGGGAAAGGTAAAACACTCTTGGCAGTAGGTCTCGATGTCAACTTGCATGCGCTTTAAGTCGCGAAACCTCATTCCCAAAAAATGCGTTTTGCCGGACCGCAGCTGAAACTGGTG
>VBKX01000042.1:0-1707 GCA_005879435.1 Deltaproteobacteria bacterium | reverse complement strand
CCGTTGTCGCCCGCCAGCAACATGAACGGCTCAAACGGCACTGTCTCTAAAGATGTCACTTCGTCGTCACGGGAGAAAATTATCACTTTGTCGTCGCCATCGATCTCGACGGCAATCAAGCCTGGGGCGCCGGCGTGGCCGAAGAGCACCTCGTTTTTTTGAAATAAGGGAGGAAGCGGGTGTTGAGAGGTTTTCATCAGAGTTTTTCACTATAGCAAACCGAGCGGCCAACTCATAGCCGTATGCGGCGCGATTCGATCATGTGAACCCTGCAGATATCTGGCCGCGTGAGTTTGCTATTTTTGGGCTGGAGCGACCGGTCGAAGTTATGATAAAGTATGAACCACCATGGAAGTACTTAACTTTGACAGCCGCCCGGCATTGCGAAACCCGGTCTTACTCTTATCGTTCGCGGGCTGGAGCGACGCTGGCGCCTCGGCGTCGACCGCGGTGCGTTATCTGATCGATCAGCTGATGAGCAAAAAATTCGCCGGTATCGATCCCGAGGAGTTTTACGATTTCTATCGGCAACGGCCGATCGTGCGGTTGAACGACAGCAAGGAGCGCGAGATCCATTGGCCGTCCTACGATTTTTATTACGGTCCCAGCATCGGCGTCGATAAAGACTTCGTGCTCGGCATCGGCGCCGAACCGCATCTGCGCTGGCGCACGTTCACGGAAACGATGCTCCGTTTTGTGCGCGAGTGCCAGGTCGACATGGTGATCACTTTGGGCGCCTACCTCGACGAAGTTCTCTATACCCGACCGGTGCCGCTTACGGGGTTTTCCACTGACCCGCAGTTGGTGGATCAACTTGATCTCGTGCCTTCGCGTTACCAGGGGCCGACCGGGATCGTCGGGGTATTGGCCGACGCGTGCCGCGCCGCCGGTGTGGCGCACGTCAGTTTGTGGGCGTCCCTGCCGCATTACCTTTCCGTATCGCCCAATCCGCGCGGCACACTGGCGTTGCTGCTGCGGCTCAATCAATGGCTCGGCCTGCGGGTCGACACCGGTCCCTTGGAACGCGCAGCGGCGGACTTCCAGGCGAAGATCAACGAAGCTGTCAACGCCGACCCCAAACTCTCCGCTTTCGTCCGCGAGCTCAAGAAGCGCGAATTCGAACAGTGAAGCTCTCGGTCCTGGTTGCCGTCTACAACGAAGAGCGCACATTGGAGGAAATCGTGCGCCGTGTGTGCGCTGTGCCGTTGCCGAAGGAGATAATCCTTGTCGACGATGGCTCGAAAGATCGCAGCCGCGAGATCTTGACCCGGCTGCAAGCAGAAAATCGCCGTGCAGAAGACGAGCAGAATAACGTCAAGGTTTTTTTTCAACCACAAAACGAAGGCAAGGGCGCGGCGCTTAAAACGGCGATCAGTCACGTGAGCGGTGACGTGGTGATTATCCAGGACGCGGATTTGGAATACGATCCCAAGGACTACCCGAGTTTGTTGCAGCCGATCCAAGACGGATTGGCCGATGTCGTTTATGGCACGCGCTTCGCCGGCGGCGGCGCGCATCGAGTGCTTTTTTTTTGGCACTCCCTGGGCAATCGGATGCTGACGCTGCTGTCCAATATGCTCACGAATTTGAATCTATCCGACATGGAAGTCGGTTATAAAGTCTTTCGCGCTGAGGTGCTGAAAGGCATCGAGCTTGAATCCAAGCGATTTGGCTTCGAGCCGGAAATCACCGTGAAGCTGGCGAAAA
>VBKX01000338.1:3209-5136 GCA_005879435.1 Deltaproteobacteria bacterium | reverse complement strand
CCCTTGGATACTACCGTGGCCTTCAGCTCCATATCTTCTGCGGCTACGGCAACGTAGGCCGGGGCCAACGTCAAAGCCAAAAAAGCAGTTCCGATCGTTCTTTTTAAATTCATTCTGTTTCACCTCCTCTCTTCTTGTTTTTAGACGTTCGACGAGGTGGGAATTTAATGTGACTGACGGCATTGTCAATAAAAAAACTGAAATTAGAATCGAATCGCACCAGAATACGCAATTTGTTGTATGTTGATTTCATACAGAGGAAGGAATTTGCATCCTACATTAGCACGGTCATTACCTACAGTTGATATGGGCTATTCAATTTTTCCCCTGTAAAAATAGCCAGCGGAGGCAATTCGCACTCGTATATACGCAAAGTGAATTCCACTCCTGATCGGCTGTGGCCGGCATGCTGATTTCAAGGACCGCTAACTGGTCCATGTTATAGACAGGCTTTCGCCGATAAGTCGTCGTCTACTGCCTCGATAACCCTGGTTCAGTGAGCCGTGCCCGGTGGTTTTCCTTGGGGATCGGCAGCGAGAATATGCGCTGCGTTGACGGTAGGATCGTTGTTTTGTTAAAGGAGATCGGGTTTTATCGCTACTGGAAATCGATAGACCAACAGGAGAGTCCCGATGAATGCATTCTTCGGTTTGCTCATCGTTTAGGTGACAACCGGCAATACGTTGGCGCAGAGCAGCGCCGAACGGGCACGCATCAGCTATTCGAGCGGCGGCGTGACGTCGATAGATTTATTCATCGCCCGCGATAAAAAATATTTCCAGGAGCAGAGAAACTCAACGCGGAACTGATTCGCATGTCGGCCAACTTGGCGATCAGCGCCGGGATCGCCGGCGAGATCGATGTGTTGGGTTCCATCGGCAGCGCGATTCGTTCGATTCAGCGCGGCGCGCCGCTCCGGGTGATATCGGTCCGGCCGCTGTTCTTTTTGGTCGCGCGCCTGGAGTATGGGGGCATCAAGGATCTCAAGGGTAAAACGTTGGGGATCGTCACTTTCGGCGGCAGCCAACACACCACGGCCAAACGAATGCTCGCCCCCGGCGGGCTCAACTCCGACAAGGAGCTCACTGCGATCCAGGTCGGCGAGGAATCAGTACTGTTGCAAGCGCTGACGGCGAACTCGATCCAGGTGGCTGCGATCAGCCCGCCGTACGCGCAGATCGCCAAAGAAAAATTCAACATGAAAATACTCGAGACCTCCACGGACAAATTCGCCAGTATTCAAAACGGCGCGGCGGTGAATCTAAAAACTCTCCAGGATAAGCCGGATTTCCTAAAACGTTTTTTGCGCGCCCGCGCGCAAGTCAATAAATACTTATAAATACTTTATGGAGCGGGAAAAGGAAGCCAGCGAGCTGCTCGCGAGTATCTGGAAATCGGATTACAAGATCGCCAACGATAGTTACCGCGCTTCGAAGCCGGCCTTCACCGGCACCGGAATTCCCAGCGAGGAAGAAATCAAGGAATACTTGGCGCTGGATGCGCAAATTCTCGGCTTAGCGCAGCCGGTCGCGCCATCGAGCGTCTTCGATTTCACGATGCAGCGCGAAATTAACAAAGAATTGGGGATCAAATAAGAGATCGCGAGGATCGGCCCTTCGAGATATGGCGATGGCAATTTCGCAGGGCGAGTTGAAACTTTCCTGCCTTTCCCGAGTGCACTGATACATTCAATTCCATCCTTTTTACGATTGAGGGCGACCTAGAACCGGTTTGCTCCGGCGTTGACTCCCATGCCGGGTCAACTTATATCTAGACGAATGTGATCGTGGAGGTTCTGAACGCTGATGGCTGGCAAAACCATGAAATTCGGCTCGCATTATTTACCGACCTATATTCCCGATCTGGACGGCCCATTGCCTGAATTTTATCAGAAGATGTTCAGCCAGATGGAGGAGATGGATCGACT
>VBKX01000338.1:0-3195 GCA_005879435.1 Deltaproteobacteria bacterium | reverse complement strand
TGTACGGCGGCACCTTGCCCCATCCGCCGACTTTCATGTCCGCGGTCGCGCGCACTACGAAACGGATTCGTCTGGGCGTGGCGATTAACGTCCTGCCGCTGCACAATCCGATTGACGTGGCCGAGTGCTACGCGATGGTCGACGTGATCTCCAACGGTCGATTGGAATTCGGCGTCGGCAAGGGCAGCGAAGGGCATGAGTACAGAAAATTCGGCATGGATCAAAAAGAATCCACCGGCCGCATGTACGAGGGTGTTCAGGTCATGCTGCAGGCCTGGTCGGACCAGCCGGTGAATTTCACGGGTGAGTTTTTCAATTATCAAAACGTGCCGGTTTATCCCAAACCGGTGCAGCGGCCCCATCCACCAGTCTGGGTGGGCTGCGCCCGCTCCGAGGACTCCTTTCGCTGGGCCGGTGAGAACGGGTTTCATCTGATGACGCTCCCTTATCTCTATCGCGAAGCGCATATGCTCCCGGGTTTCATAAAATCCTATCGCAATGGTTTGACGAAGGCTGGTCACGATACCACGAAAACCGACATCCTCGGCAAATTTCATATTTACGTATCGAGCAGTCTTGATAAGGCGATGGAAGAAGCCGGACCGTATATCACTTCCTACTACGACGTTCATCGAGCCGCTGATCCGAACCGCAAGGAGCAAGGTTTGCTATTGCAGCGCGATACGCAGACGCAACTGGAGCAGGGATTTGTGCTCGCCGGCGACCCTAAGCGCGTCGCCGACAGCATTCGTAAATGGAGCGACGAAGTCGGACTGACGACGATCTCCGGCACGTTTTACTTCGGCGGCATGCCGCAGGAGATGGCGATGAAGAACATTCGCCTTTTCGCGGAGAAAGTCATGCCGGAATTTAGATGAAGAGAAGAACTTGATCCCCAAGAAAGCAAATTTATCAGCGGTGTGATCCAACCCCCTCGGTCTATTGGACCTCAGTTGAAATTGGCTAGCGCGCGGGCAAGTAAGAAAAATCGAAAACCCGATTGGCGGGAATCTCTTTTGTGATGCCTTCGGTTTGCCGTGCGTCGCGAATGGTGTCGGCAATCAGAGTGGAGTCGACGCGGCCGTCTGCGGTTTCGACTTGTTTGTGCTGGTCGTAAATCTTTCCAATTAGATCTTCGTCGTCGATTCGCAGCGCACGTTTAAGCGTGGGCATTATTCTGGCCTTGTTTTCTTTGGCGAAGGCGCGGGCGCGAGCGATGGCGCGGGTTAAACGCCGCACTTGGTCCGGTGATCGTTCGAGTGTTTCGCCTAACGTCGCGATACCGGTGCTCGGCAGGCGCACGAAATTGCCCGCGAATCCCAGGTTCTTGAGTCCTTCGCGATAGGCCAAGAAATTATACGGCGGGTTGAGCAGGGCGGCGGCGACGCGTCCGGTTTTCAGAGCTGCGATTAAAGCGCTCTGCCCGGGGATCGTAATGATGGTGACTTGATTAAGCTCGATTTTCGACTGGGTGAGAATGCGCCGCATGATGATATCTTGTAGGCCGCCGCGGGAAGAGATCGCGAGCACCTTTCCTTTTACGTCCGGGATCGTACTGATGCTCGAAGCACCGACAAGATCCTGCAACGGCCGGTCGACGAACAACATGATCGTCCGCACGTTGATGCCGCGGATCGCGGCGGCGACGGCCGAACCGATGGTCGCCGCGTATTGGATTTCTCCCGCCAGCAGTACTTTGATATTGAGCGAGGCGGGCATGACCACCATCTCGGCGTTCAGCCCTTCCTGTTGAAAAAAGCCATGCTCTTTCGCGACGAAAAACGGCATGGCGGTGATCGTGACCGACGGCAGGCCTATTTTGACGTTCTCGGCGGCGGCGGGTGACTGGACGAATAGGACGGATAAGACCAATGATAAGAAAATCGACCGAGGTCTTAGACCTTTGGGCAGTGTCATGATGTCGCCTCAGTCCAACGGGTAGAGGCGGCGCGCGTTGTCATTCAAAATCTTGCGCTTGGTCGCGTCGCTCAATTTCGGATGATTCACGATCGGTTCCGAGGCCCCGGGAAAACGGCTGTCGAAGTGGCTGTAGTCGGAGGCGAAGACGATCCAGTCTTCGCCGATGATATCGATCACATGCGCCAGTTCTTTCTCGTCCGCTTCGCGGGAGAAATAAAGCTGGCCGCGCTCCAAGAGTTTGCTCGGCGCGGACTTCAAAGCTGGCAACTGGACGCCGAGCACTTCGTAATGCTCGTCCATTCTCTCGAACCAGTAGGGCAGCCAGCCGCAGCCCGATTCTAAAAAGACCAAGCGCAGTTTGGGAAACCGATCGAGCACGCCTTCGCCGATGATGACCGATAGCGCGATCATCTGCTCGAACGGGTGGCCGAAAAGATGCGAGTAAAAAAACTTATCGACGCGCTCGGTGCCGGTGGCGTCGGAGCCGTAGCGGCCGAGGAACATGTGCACGCAAATCGCGACATTTAACTGCTCGGCTTCGGCGTAGAGTGGAAAGTAATAGGGATCGCCGAGATGGCGGCCTTTCACATTGGGAAAGAGCGATGCGCCGACGAAGCCCAGTTCTTTCACGCTGCGGTGCAGCTCTTCGACGCTTGCGTTGATGTCCTGTTGCGCCAGCGCTGCGGTGCCTTTTATCCGTTTGGGATTCTCCGCGCAGTATTCCGCCAGCCAGGTGTTACGCGCCGTCGCGAGCGCGGCAGCGAGGCCGGCATCGTCTAAAGCGGGAAGCGTGCCCGCGAGTCCGGCGCCGAAGAGTACGGCGACGTCGATGTTCTCGCTGTCCATGTCGACGAGCCGCAGCTTTGGATCCGTCATACCCGGGCGGCGTGGATGGGGTCGGCTATACGGACCGTCGACACCGATGCCTAAGCCGGCCGGCCTAGGCCAAGCTTTTCCTTCGATGATTGTTCTGAGTTGGCCGTTGCCGCTCGGCCGTCGCTCGGGCGCCTGGCTTTTATATTTGTCGGGTAAGCGTTCCTTCCAATCGATATGGTTTTCTTCGAGATGGCCGTCGGCGTCAACGGCAGGAATTGAATTCGCCATGAATACTCCTCGGCATTCAAACTCACGTGTCTAACAGCGACGGAAAGAAAACTTCTTCGATTTTCGCGAGTCGACGGGTCAAGCCTTGCTCGTGGGAGTTCTGAAACAACATTTCGAGCATTTTTCGATTTGCGCTTACGCCGAACGGGAACGGATCTTCGCCGAAAGCCG
>VBKX01000337.1:9447-10665 GCA_005879435.1 Deltaproteobacteria bacterium | reverse complement strand
GACCGGCCAGTAGAATATTCAGTGCGATCTCGTTGGGTGTCTTCTGCCGCTCCGCGCCTTCGACCAGAGCGATCATGCGATCAAGGAAAGACTCGCCGGGGCTCGCCGTTATGCGCACGACGATACGGTCGGACAAAACTTTGGTGCCGCCGGTCACCGCTGAACGATCGCCGCCGCTTTCGCGAATGACCGGTGCCGATTCGCCGGTAATCGCCGATTCATCGACCGATGCGATACCTTGGATCACGTCGCCGTCGCCGGGGATAATTTCGCCGGCTTCGACCACGACGGTGTCCCCTTTGCGGAGCGCCGATGCGGGCACAACTTCTTCCCGATGACCGTTGACCAAGCGCCGCGCGTTGGTTTCCTTGCGCATTTTGCGCAAGGTCGCCGCTTGGGCCTTGCCGCGTCCTTCGGCCACCGCTTCGGCGAAGTTGGCGAAGACAACGGTGAACCACAACCAGAAACTGACGTTGAAGGTAAACCATAGGGGCTGAGATCCTGGCGTCGGCGCGAAAAGATCGCGCACCAAGATCAAAGTGGTAAGCACGCTGCCGATCTCGACCACGAACATGACCGGGTTCTTGATCACGTGGCGCGGCGTGAGTTTGCGGAAACTGTCCCAAATCGCCGGCCGCATGATTTCAGGATCGAACAGAGAACGTTCCTTTAAGCGTGTGTCTGCCATCTTAGTAAACCTTTCCTGCCTGAGCCAAAAAGTGTTCGACGATCGGACCGAGTGCGAGCGCGGGGAAGAAAGTCAACGCCCCGACGATGATGATGACGCCGACGAGCAGCACGACGAAAAGCGATCCGTTGGTTGGGAAGGTGCCCAAGCTTTCGGGCACAGCTTTCTTACCGACGAGCGAGCCGGCCACCGCCATCGCGGGAATGATCATCAAGAAACGCCCGGCGAGCATCGTCAAACCGAGACTCACGTTGAACCAGAGCGTGTTTGCGTTCAGGCCGGCAAAGGCGGAGCCATTGTTGCCCGCTGCGCTGCTATAAGCGTAGAGAATCTCACTGAGCCCGTGCGGGCCAGCGTTATTTAGAGAGGACACGCCATACGGCGCGACCAGCGACCAGCCGGCGTAATAAAGAATTAAGAGCGGGAAGATCAGCACGTAGAGCATCGAGAGTTTGATCTCCCGCGATTCGATCTTTTTACCGAGATATTCCGGTGTGCGCCCGACCATCAGTCCCGCGATAAAAACTGAC
>VBKX01000337.1:5241-9322 GCA_005879435.1 Deltaproteobacteria bacterium | reverse complement strand
TTGGCGATACCGAAACGTGCTTCTTTCCCTTCCCAGTTGCCTGCGCCTTGATCCACCGCCATACCGCGCATGAGCGGATTGCCTTGGGCTTCGCTGCGGTAGGCGACCGATACACCTACGATAAAAATCAACGCCATCGCGGCGAACAGCACCCATCCCTGTTTCTGGTCCCGCGCCATCCGGCCGTACGTGTAGGTCATCGCGGCTGGAATGGAAAAAATCAGCAGCATTTCGATGAAGTTGGTCAGCGGAGTAGCGCTTTCGAATGGATGGGCACTGTTGGCGTTGAAAAATCCGCCGCCGTTAGTCCCAAGTTCCTTGATGATTTCCTGCGATGCCACCGGCCCCATCGCCAGGGTTTGCTTGGCACCCTCCAGTGTCGTTATGTCGACATATGACGAAAAGTTTTGAATCACTCCCTGGGAGACCAGGAGCAATGCGATCGGGATAGAGACAGGAATCAACACGTACACCGTGGCGCGCACGAGATCGACCCAGAAATTACCCAGGGTCTTCGCCGCGCCGGCTTGTAAGCGATAGGTGATGCCGCGCGCCAACGCGAGCGCTATGCCGATGCCGATAGCGGCGGACATGAAATTATGCCAGGCGAGTCCGGCCATCTGCGTCAGATAGCTCATCGTCGATTCGCCGCTATAAGCTTGCCAGTTGGTGTTAGTTGTAAAACTCGCCGCCGTGTTAAACGCCAAGTCTGGGGCGACCGGTGGAAAATTTTGCGGGTTGAGCGGCAGAACATTTTGCAGACGTTCGATGCCGTAGGTGACTAGCAAAGTGATCGCGCTGAACACGAGCATCGCTAGGGTATACTGCTTCCAGTCTTGCTGCTGCTTCGAATCAACGCCGCAAAGCTTGTAGAGCAACCGCTCGATCGCTCCGAACAAGCGTGGCAAAGGTTGCCGGTCCCCCTCGAACACACGATACATGTAGCTGCCGAGCGGCTTGGTTACGGCGAAAATTATCGCCATATAGAGTAAGATTTGTATCCATCCATTTACCGTCATGACATCTCCCGTCTTAACGCTAACGCAATAATTTTTTAATTTTTACTTTCTGTCGTACCGCCGCGAATTTCTTGCTCACGTTAGAACTTCTCCGGCCACAGCAGCGCGTAGAGCAAGTACACCAAGACAGCCACCGAGACGATAAAGCCAATAATATATTCCAGTCCCATAGTTCCTCCTTACAGGCGATCGCAGCCGCGGACGTAGAACCATGAGATGACAAAAAACACGACCGAGATGATGACGAATATAACGTCAGCCATTTGATCGCTCCTAAAATAGGTCTTGCTTTAGAGTGCTGGAGCAACCCTAGTGCCACTCATTCGATTACGAAATCATTAGGTTTTGAAAGAAAGTAAACGATCCGCTCGTTGCAAGTTGCAAGCAACAAGCGGGCAACAATTGCAAGTTGCAAGCAGCAGTGAATCGCGACCCTGGACGATAGCGGAACCGCGTGCAATTTCGCGTCTTTTTCCAATCGCAGTCGGAAGTTTGGCACGCGTCGCATGGCACATTTCATGCGCTCTGTACAAATAGATCGCGAATCTCGTCCGGCAACAATCTGAAAGGAGCAGTCCGATGACTCAATCGCAGGTTCATATTCTGGTTGTCGATGACGAGCGCAACATCCGCAATAATCTCGGCATGGTGCTCGAGGCCGAAGGGTACAAGGTGGATAAGGCCAGCAATGGCGATGACGCTTTGCTGCAAGTTAAAGCGGGACTCTACGATATCGTCTTCGTTGATATCCAGATGCCCAAGATGGATGGCTTGGAACTGCTTCGCTATCTACGAGGTCTAAGACCCAGGATGCCGGTGGTCATGCTGACCGCCTATGGGAGCGCTAAAAGGGCTGTGGAGGCGATGAAACTTGGAGCCGTGGACTTCCTTGAAAAGCCGTTCGATCCTAAAGATATCCTGCTGCTTTGCGAAGAAATCCTTCAGCGACAAAAGATCGGCATGAGCGGAACCGTCGATGAGCTGCTTCACTTAGCCGAGGTGGCACGGGGGCGAAAAGCCTTTGTCGAAGCGCGCGTATATCTCAAAATCGCCATACAGCGCGATGTTACGCGCCCGGAGCCCTATTATCTGCTTGGTGAGCTTTCCGAGGGCGACGGGCGAATACCTCAGGCCCTACACTATTATTATATGGCCCTCGATGCGCAGTCCACGTTTCAGCCGGCACGCGACGCGCTAACGCGGTTAGGCCGTCTCGACGCGTCGAAGCACGCGTAAGGAAAACGCCATGTCTATTATCACCCTATCTCACGAAGCTTTCGGCGATGGTCGCGCGGTCGCAGAGCGTGTCGCCGCTATTCTGGGTTATCGCTGCATCAGCAGAGAAGTGCTGGTCGTCAGGAATTTTTTCTTGGCATTCGTCACGTGCTGAATGTTTTTTTGGATACTCCGACGGAGTCGAGGATAAAACATGTCATAGCGCGGAAGGGGCTCGGCGAGGAGGCCGCGAAAAAATACCTTGAAGAATTGGATAGAATCCGTGACCGGCGCATCAGGGAGCTCTTCAAGATCAATTGGCGCGATCCTACTCGATACGACCTCGTGCTGAACACCGCCAGAACCACTGTGGAGACGGCAGCTCGAATGATTGCCGAGGTTTCTCAGGGGGAGGAATACCGGCCAACTCCCGACTCTTTGCAAGCCATGAAGGATTTAACCATCACTGCCAGCGTGGAGGCCATGCTCATGGCATCCCGTCTGGAAATTTCTAACCTCGAAGTTGAAACCCGCTGTGGCGAAGTTCACGTCGGCGGCGTCATTCTCGCCGAAAGCATAAAGGATTTCGCCGCAGATATGATTAGAAAAATCCCCGGCGTGACCCGCGTCATTACTTATTTTGTAGTTACGCCATCGGAGCATTATTTGTATGGTGATGTTGTATGGTGATGGGCGCTAGGCGTGTGATGGGGAGTACGACGTCTAAGAGCAAATGCCCGCTCGAAGAATTCAACTCTCGCGTGCAGCTTTCGTGCGGAGCAGCCCAGTCGGGTTGATTCACCGAAGTGAGCGGAAACCCGAGGACAGTTATTTTATGAACGATCCAGACTTATTTTTTGTCGTCCCCACTTACCGTCTCCGTGACGTCGGCGAAACCATCAAGCAATACGATGAACATTTTTGGTGCAACGGCCATTCGGTCCAGCTTCTGGTCCTGGACGACTCCAGCCCAACCAATCAGGAGAAGTACTATCCACTACTAGAACAGACTCGCACCCATAACGACCTTTTCTATGTCGGCCCCAAGGAAAAGGCGCATTTCCTCGCGTTCCTCAATGAGCGGCTGCGGACAGGAAGCTGGAGCCTCTGGTCAAGAACCTGCCAGGAAAGTTCAGTCGCTTTGTGACGAGATTCTCCGGCGAAAGCAGATGATCAGCAATGACACCGTCGATGAATTGCTTCAATCTGCGGAGTTGGCTCTCGAATGCGGCGCATTCACCGAGGCGCGGGTCTATCTCAAAAAAGCGATGCTGCACGACGGCCACCGGGCCGAGCCTTATTATTGGATGAGCGAGTTCTGCGAGGCGCGCGGCGAGGTCCGCGAAGCGCTACACTACTACTGCAGGGCCCTCGACGCGTGCCCGACTTTCCCGTCAGCGCGCAAAGCCCTGTTTCGCCTAAAGCAATTAGCTAGCGGAACGGGCGTGTAAGCACAAAAAATTCCACGAAGTCTAGAGCCTCATGGATCCACTCACGCTTTTTGGGCTATTTGCTGTTACAGCGATGTTGATTTGCTATGCATTTGAAGATTGCAGCAGATGGTTTGTCTTGGGCTTCGCAGTCTCCTGCGCACTAGGATCAATATATGGATTTCTTCAAGGCGCATGGCCGTTTGGCCTAGTAGAAGGTATTTGGTTCCTAGTCGCGCTCCGGCGCTGGTGGACAAGAGCCGCAATTTCAAAATGAGCGACTCCCGGTTCTCCTCTCAAGCTGACCGGGGTAAACGAGTCAGACACACTGGGAGGCCGGGGAGCGCAAAATGAAAGCTTCTAAACTGTTTTGTCAAATGTCTTGAGAACGAAGGAGTCGAATACATCTTCGGCGTC
>VBKX01000337.1:0-5047 GCA_005879435.1 Deltaproteobacteria bacterium | reverse complement strand
AAGCTGGAACGACGTGACAATGAGGAACCCGGAAGCCCCGGGCGGAACACAACGTCAACCAGGCGCTTCTGCAGACGCAGGCGCCACAAAAAAGCGTGGGTTGCTGAGCAGAATCCATACCTTTGATTCCCTCAGCATCCGCGACTATCGGCTCCTTTGGCTGGGGCAACTCGACACCAGCCTGGGCCAATGGATGGACAGCATCACCCGCGGCTATCTCATTTACCATATCACCAGCTCACCGCTGCAATTGGGCCTTGCCGCCGCGATGCGCGGCATTCCGCTTTTTCTTTTCGGTATCGTCGCAGGCGCGCTGGCGGATCGCTCCAACCGTAAAGCACAACTCATCGTCGCCCAAGTTACCAACGCAGCTCTCAACTTAGTCCTGGCAACGCTCGTTGTTACGAATCGTGTCCAACCCTGGCATGTTTACGTAACCGGCTTCTTGGTCGGCACTGTGCAAGCCTTTCAGAATCCCGCGCGCCAAACCCTGGTGAGTGACGTCGCCGGGCCAAAACATCTCCTCAATGCGCTGGCGCTCAACTCAATGGCTCTCAACAGCTCGCGCGCCGTCGGGCCTGCCCTCGCAGGTTTACTGATTGCCACCGTCGGCGTGCATGGTTCGTATTACGTCCAGGCGTTTATGTTCCTGCTCGCAACGGTCTGGACCATCCAGATGCGTATCCCCGACCGGAGCGCCGAGTCGACTCGTGTCGCCCGTGAGTCACTTTTCCAGAGCATCAAGGCGGGCTTTGCGTACGTGAAAGCCAACAGCAACATTCGCACGCAGTTGATCCTGGCGCTCGGCCCCATCACTCTCGGCATGCCCTTTACCAACATGATGCCGATCTTTGCGAAAGATGTTTTGCATGGAGGTGCCCAGCTTCAAGGCTTCTTACTGAGTGCCTTTGGCGTTGGCTCATTGTTGGGCGCGCTGGTCGTGGCTTCCATCCCGCGCCGGCACGCTTACGCCCTGCCGGCGGTCATCGGCGCTGTGGTTTTCAGCATCTCTGTATTCTTCTTTGGCTTGTCGCATTGGGTTTGGTTGTCGCTCGCGTGCGCTTTCATCAGCGGCATTTTTATGACTACCTATCAGACCCAGGACCAAGCGTTGCTGCAACTAAGTGCGCCACGGCATATCCGCCGCCGCGTGATGAGCTTTTATCTGATGAGCCGCGCGACTGTACCAATCGGCACACTGGCCGCCGGAGCCCTTGCTCATTACTTCGGCGGTCCCGCCGCCGTTCAAATGATGAGCCTGTCCGCGCTCGGCTTGGTGTTGCTGGTTATCAGCACCCACCCTGGATTCCTGCGACTAAAGGTCAATCTTGAAGAACACGCCGACGCGCCGGTCGTGGTCGACTGAAAAATCTACAAAAACGGTGTCTACCGGACTTGGCGGGGACTGGCTTCGTCAGTGCTTTTGCGAGAGGCGGGAAAGATCAGCAAGCATGTAATGCTCTAGGTTACGTGGTTTTCGGCCAAATGCGCCGTCAAGAATTGTAAATTAATTGAATCTTTTGTAGTCCGCCAACTTGATGTCGTGCTTTTTTAATAGGTCGTAAAAATCGGCGCGATACTTGCCGGCGATTTCCGCCGCTCGCGTAGCTTTGCCATTGCACGAATGCAGTAGACGAACCAGATAAGCCCTCTCGAACTCGGATCTGGCTTCCTTCAACGTTTTGAACGCTCCGTCAGTCGGCAAAAGTTGCGCCTGAAGCGAGTTTTCCGTCGCGACGGCCCCAACGGGAAGTTTAGTTTGCAAAACGAGGTCGTCCGTCACGACGTCGCGCTGGGTCATGGTTACGGCGTATTCGAGAGTATTTTCGAGCTCTCTCACGTTGCCCGGCCAATCGTGTTGCATCAGTTTTTCCATGGCCTTTGGTGTAACTCCCTTGACGTCCCTTTTCATTTGTTGGCAGATCTTCTTCAAGAGATGATCGACCAAATAAGGGATATCCTCAATCCGATCCTTCAGCGGAGGAAGGATGATGGGGATGACGTGGATCCGGTAAAATAGATCTTCACGGAATAATCCTTTTTTTACCTCGTCCACCAAGTCTTTTTTGGTGGCAACGACAACTCTGACATCAACCTGCACGGGCTTTTCACCTCCCACCGGATAAAACTGCCGTTCCTCCAGAGCTCGAAGCAGCTTCACTTGGATCGAGAGAGGCATATCACCGACCTCATCTAAGAAGAGCGTGCCATCGTTTGCCTGGGTAAATAGTCCTTTAGTGCTCCGGACTGCCCCTGTAAAAGCGCCCTTTTCATGACCGAAAAGTTCGCTTTCCAGCAGGGTTTCTGGGATGGCTGCACAATTAATCGCGACAAAGGCCTTATCTTTCCGCGGGCTCGCGAGATGAATCGCCTTGGCAATCATTTCCTTACCGGTGCCGCTCTCTCCGTGGATATAGACCGTGGAGTCCGTTTTAGCGATGCGCGAAACGGCTTCGAGCACGCGCTGCATCTTGTCGCTCTTAGCCACGAGGTTGGCAAAATCGTACTTTTCTTTTAATAAGCCCTTGAGTCTTTGGTTCTCGGTGGCCAGTTTGCAGCTCTCCAGGGCTCTGTCGATTTGCAGAATCAGCTCGCGAGGATCGAAGGGCTTTGTGAGATATGTATAGGCACCTCTTTTCATCGCCTCGACGGCTCCCTCGACACTTGCGTGTCCGGTGAGAATAATGACCGGCATTCCAGGATCGACTGCATGCAACTTTTCCATCAAAGTCACGCCGTCCAACTCGGCGAGGCGCCAGTCGACAATCGCCAAATCAAAACTCTCGGTGTTCGCGACATCGAGTGCCGCGTGCTCATCAAGAGCCACAGTCACGGCATAGTTCGCGGCGTTCAGCTTGGCTTTTGCGAGCTCGAGCAGGTTTTTATCATCGTCGATGACGAGAATTTTTGGTGCGGACATACCGATTCTCCATGGTTTTTTTTGCGTTCTCGCTCTCCGTGCCCAGGCAGCAATGAAGCAGCTTTGACGGAAGAACCAAGAACCGGCGCAATTCGATAATTGGTCCCCTGGTAGATAGGTGAAGATTCCGGATCTTTGTCATACTTGACGATGATAGATCGAGAAAGTTAACAGTTGCATTTCAAAGTATATCGAGTCCTTGTTGCGAGGCGACGCCGCTGCAGTCCGCTTCCTCGCAACTGGCAGTTCCGACGAAACTGAACTGTTGCGCCGCCAGCTGAGATCGAGCGGGCGATACGCTAGCGCCGTTCCCCGATCCGCAGATCGAATTCAGCAACATCACGTAGCAACCTTAAGAGCGCGACTTAAGCGTTCCGACAATCACCAGTGCGACGCCTCCCACGAGTGACAAGCCCCCCAATATCGGCGGCAGCGGAATAGTTTTTTCTCGATCTGCGGTGGCTTGCAGGGGACCGATGTCGACGATCTTCTCACGCTCAGTATATGTGATACCCCGGTAAGCTAGAGCCACGACCCCAAGTATAATAAGCGCAATTCCCAATATCGTAGCTAGTTTCATGGCGCTCCCTCCTAGAGAAAATCCGGTCAAGCATTGGTAGCATACCGTTACGCTGCATAGTCATTTTCAACCCATGGCCTTGCCAAAGCGACGACACCCAATCCCGTGGTGCCAAAGGTCTCATTATCTCAATCTCCAGCGCACCCTTTTGTATTAAAAGTATTAAAGGACGCTCAATCACAGTCGGTACCAGATGCCATTTCACTTGGTGATTGCTCATGCGGCGTAAACCGGACCAGCGCATCTATGGTGGTCGGTGTAGAACCGATAGAATCACACCCCGCCGGATAAGCTCGTCAGCAAATGAAGGCGAAATACTGTTTAATCCACACCCCGTCCGACATCCCCAAAGATTTCAGCATACTAACGTGGTAATCAAGGCATGTGCCAAGCCGACAAAATGGCGTAATTCATTGTTATTTCGAACTAGTTCAAGCGCATGCTGAAATTTCACCGAAATAACTTGTAGGAGTTTTTCCTACATGTACGGGTTTTTCCCTCTTCGATGGACGAATCAGCTTGCAATGATAGAGCTGGTGAAGAAATTTGTAGGATGAAAATCGCGCGATATTTGGTGAGGAATTGGATTTAACCTATTTCAAAGCCGGTACAGTTCCGGGACAAAATTTCGCGCGCCAACGCGCGCGAAATGTAATCAAATCCATCGCTGAAGCGGCCGAGAATCCTCCGGCTGAGGTTTTATGCTTGGGATCAACGAAGCCCTAATTCATTCCGGGATGCCCGGTTTGGTCATGCGCCAGGGATCGAGAATTCTCTCCAGCTCTTGATAATCGAGCACTTTCTCCTCTCGGGCCAATTCTCTGATGGTTTGACCGGTTGCCATCGCTTTCTGGGCGATCTTGGCGGCCCTCTCATAACCAATCGCCGGTGCTAGAGCCGTGACCATGGCTAGGCTCTGTTCGACCATCGCCATGCAGCGCGCGCGATCCGCGACAATGCCGGTAATGCACTTTTCCACCAACGCGTTCACGACGTTGGCGCTGAATTGGATCGCTTCGATCAGCCGTAAGGTCAACAGCGGCATCATGGTATTTAATTCGAAATTGCCGGCTTGACCGCAGAAGGTAATCGTCGCATCGCAACCGATGACGTGCGCGGCTACCTGGAGTACCGACTCGCACAGCACCGGGTTAACTTTCCCGGGCATGATGGAAGATCCTGGTTGTGTATCGGGCAGATGGATCTCGCCGATACCGCAGCGCGGTCCTGACGCGAGCCAGCGCAAATCGTTGGCAATTTTTATCAAGCTGACGGCGAGCGATTTCAAACTGCCGCTCATGTGTACCGCGGCGTCTCGGGCCCCTTGGGCTTCGAAATGATTCTGCGCTTCGCGAAACGGCAACCCGAGTAATTGAGAAATCTTGACGACCGCTCGCGATGCGAAGTCCGGATGCGCGTTAATGCCCGTACCGACGGCAGTCCCGCCTAGGGGTAGTTCCTGCAGACCGGTCGCTGCCGATTTGATGCGCTCGATGCTCAACTCGATTTGACGCGCATAGCCGCCGAATTCCTGTCCGAGCCGGATC
>VBKX01000336.1 GCA_005879435.1 Deltaproteobacteria bacterium | reverse complement strand
CCGAGCCTTGGGTGGTTCGCAGTGATATAAAGGAATATCCGGCCTCACCCTTCGACAGGAGCTCAGGGTGGACGGAATGAATAAATAAAAGACGGATTGATCAGCTCCCGCTCGTGGCGAGCTTGTCGAACCATGAGCGAAACTAATTGGTCATATGAAAGTCAAAATTGTCGAAAGCCTCTGCATCGCCTGCGGCCTGTGTCGCGAAGTCTGCCCCGAGCACGCCGTCCATCCAAAGATGCAGGACATCCATCACATGTCGAAGTGCTGGAGCATGAATGCACCGGCTGCGGCGATTTTCTGCCCTACTGCCCGGAGCCCGGCGCGCTCGAAGAATACGAGACGGCTGGGATTGCCCGCTGATTCATTCTTGGGTAGTGATTCAGTTGCGTAAATGATTTGATTGTCGGGGCACGCCCCTGTGCGTGCCCCTATTCGGGCGACCACAGGGGGTCGCCCCTACATATTGGCATCGGAGGTTTACCATGAGCACCGATCCGCGAACGCGAAGCTTGTCAGAAACGTGCGCTGAGCGCGGTCCGGATCGGCCGCTCCACACCAAAGGCGGAGGGCCGGATTATGTGGAGAAATCCCTCGCGGCCGCTGCTGAGCCTTTCAAGGGCATTTCTACCGATGGAACAATCATTCCCGGATTGTTCGGCATTCAGAAAACGGACGTTTCGACGCAGCCTATCCGCGAAGCGGCGGAAGCGTTTCTCGGATCATTGAATCCGGCTCAGCGCGCCAAAACGCTCTTTGCAATCGACACCGACCAATGGCGCAAGTGGAGCAACATACATCCGACGCTGATGCGTCACGGCACGCCACTGTTCGAGATGAATGACACTCAGCGCGATCAGGCTTTCGCGCTGCTGCGCGAGAGCCTGAGCAAGGAGGGTTTCGAAGAAGCGCTGAACATTATGCACCTGAACGAGACCGTGCTGGAAATGACCGGCAGGCTCGCCGAATACGGCGAGGATCTCTACTGGCTGAGCATCATGGGCGAGCCGTCGGCAACCGACCCGTGGGGCTGGCAATGGGACGGTCATCATCTGATCATCAACTATTTCGTGCTCGGCGATCAGGTCGTGGTCACGCCGACGTTCTTGGGCGCCGAGCCCGTGCACGCCACGTTGGGAAAGTACACCGGGTTAAGAATTTTCAAAGACGACGAAAATCGCGGCCTCACGTTGGCGCGCACCCTTTCGGACACACAGCGCACTAAGACGGTCCTCGCACCGGAAACCTCAGGCACGGATTTCACCACGGCCTTCCGTGACAATCTTGTGCTCGACTACGCTGGCATCCGTTACGATGAATTAACCAGCGTGCAGCACGATCTCTTGCTCAATCTGGTTGCATACCACGTCGCGCGCATGCGCAACGGCCATGCCCAGCTGAAGATAGAAGAAGTGAAGGAGCATCTCAAAGACACTTATTTCTGCTGGATGGGCGGCATGGCGGACGACAGCACGTTTTACTACCGCGTGCAGAGTCCTGTGATCATCGTCGAGTTCGACCACCAGCGCGGCATTGCGTTTCGCGAGAAGACCAAGCCGTACAAAGACCACATCCACGTCATCGTGCGCACGCCCAACGGCTACGGCAGCACTATCAGTACGGCCATCACGCAAAATCAGTTTGATACGGTTATGAGTGAAGCCGTAGAGGTCACCCATCTCTGCCCGATATGAGATGAGGCCTGGTGCCATTCTGAACGAAGTGAAGAATCTCAACCGAATAGGGTTACAAAAAGCGAGATCCTTCGGTTTTCGCCCTAGGATGACTTCTTGCTCCAGAAACTTGTGTGAAAGCAGCCTGGCAATGATCAGGTAATTGGCTCTGTTCTAAACTAAGAGGAGAGCTTATGCGGCGCAGCTGGCGACACTATCAGCTACAAATTTATACGGCACTGGTATGCGCCTCAGTCATATCGCCGTCAATCGTCGCCGCCCAGTCAAACCTCAAAAAAGTCCGCCTGGGCGTCGCCGCCACCAGCGTCGGCTTTCTACCCATCTACACCGCCTACCACCGCGGTTTTTATCGTGACGAAGGTATCGATCTTGAAATAATCCTGATGTCCCTCGCCGCAGCTAACAATGCACTCGCTTTAGCCGCCGCGAGAAATTACCCGGCGAAGATTCTGATCTTCACGGTCGCAAAGCCGCTTCAGTCTTTTATGAGCCGCAAAGACATCAAAGATCCGCGCGACCTCAAGGGCAAGAAGGTTGCCGGCAGTTCGCCTGGCGGCTCGGCGACGATTCTCGCCTATCAGGCGCTGCGGCACTTTGGTCTCGAGCCGGGAAAAGACGTGCAGGTTTTGCCGATGGGCGGTTCCGGCGCCGGACGCCTGGCCGTGTTGGAGCAAGGCGTCGTGGACGCCTCGCTGCTGTCCGTGCCGGAAAATATTATTGCACTGCACAAGGGCTACAACGAGCTGATCTTCCTGGGCGACGTGGTCAATTTTCCGCAGAACGGATTTGGTACGTCCGTAGCGCGGATCCAACAGCAGCCGGAAGAAGTTTACAAGATGGTGCGGGCGACGCTCCGCGGCTTGCTGTTCGTCACGGACGAGTCGACTCGCGAGCAGACGCGCGATATCATGATGAAGCAGTGGCGGGTCAGCGACGCCAAGCTCGCCGGTGAGATGTTGGGATACTTGAAGCGCGGTTTGGCCAAAGATGCAAAGAACTGCGCGGCACAAAATAGATCCGGGAAATTCGAGACAATTCGCGTAGAAAATCTGGATTGAATCTATTAGATTTTCGACAGGAGGTCCCCATGCTGGAATTCGAAGGACGACAAATACCGAATGACCTAAGAGAAATCATCGATCCCAAACGCTCCGTGCTTTTGGTCTGGGACATGCAAAACGACCAAGCTGGCGGCTCGTTCAATAAAGAAGCCTTGATCCGCAACGCCCCGCCGTTGATCGACGCGGCCGCGAAAGCAAAAGTAAAAACCGTCTATACGCAGCAGACGCCTTTTCTATGGAAGGACGAAGCGACAGTCTGGATCCGCCGCGGCATGAAAGATCAAAAAGTCGATCATCCGAGCAAGCTCAAGCCGCGCCGGCTGCATGGCAGCTTTGGCTGGAACATTATGGAGCCATTTAAGCCGCGCCCCGAAGATACGGTGATCGACAAGCGCCGCCCGACGATGTTCATCGGCAACGAGTTCGAAACGATCATGAGCAATCTCGGCCTCACCACCATCGTGATGATCGGTTGCACCACCGACGGCGGCGTCGAAGCGACGGTGCGCGAGGGTTTCAACCGTAGCTACTTCATGGTTATCCCGCGCGACTGCGTCGGCACCTACACTGAAGAAGGCCACAACGCCGCGCTCAAGCGCATGGAGCGCTTCGCCGAAATCGTCGAATCGAAAGACCTGATCGATTGTTGGCAGCGCTGAACGTCGATGCAAGTGGAAATCAGAGCCGCGGTCGACCAATTTCGCCGCGGCGACACGGAAACCGCATTCTTTGAGCTGATCGAGATGACGGATGACGTGTTGCCCGCGATCGTCGACATCTTTCGCGGTGAACCGCAGCCCGATGTCCGGGCTTTTTTAGTTAAAGCCGCCTGGGAACGGCGCGAGGATGCTGTCATTCCCTTCTTAGCTGAAGCTCTGAACGACGACGCAGAAGAAGTTTGGCAGAAGCCCTCGATGGCCTGGTGGCCTTTTCGTCGCAAGAGTCATTGGAACTCCTACAATCTGCACGTTCTCGCAAGTTCAAAGACTCCGCTGCCAAACGGTTTCACCTTTGGCTTGAAGAGGCGATTCAACAGGTTCAGTTCGAGCTCCGAGCCAAAGCTCAATTTGATACCCGCCCGTTTGCGAAAATCATACGGAAGGAGTTAAAAGAAACGTAAATTCTCAAGGTCAATCGTCAAAGGAGATCACTATGGCTGGAACAAACGGCAAGAAAGCCCTCCACGTCGCCACTTTTTCCGG
>VBKX01000335.1 GCA_005879435.1 Deltaproteobacteria bacterium | reverse complement strand
TGACGCAGTTGAGGATAGACTAACCGATCATGGGTTTGGATAACTTCCGGCAAATAGACTGCCTTGAGGCAGAGATCGCCCAGACTGGATGGGTGTTCGGGGTCGCCTTTAATTCTCGCGACTGAGCCGGTGCGAATCCCCGCCAGCAGCCCGCAGCCCACCCCGCAGTAAGGACAGTACGATTTTTCCCAGCGCTCAATGCCGTTGTTGTGAATTTTTTCCACGGCGGGGACTATCCAGTGCTCCCCGGCAAAATCGAAAAACTAGAGCGCCTTCGCTTCCACCCGGCGCAGATTGTTGACGAACTCCGCCGGCGCGTGTGGCTGGCGATATTTTTTTCGAAAACGATTGAAGCCAGTGAATTTCTCGATGACGAAAAGCTACTCCGCCGTCACCCTGCGCGCGACAACTCCCGTTTGTCTTGCCTTGCCGCTCGGCGTCGCCCGATCTTCTAGAAAGCTCAGTAGCTGCTTGCGTGCCTGGTGATAGTTGGGGTCGGCGATGATTGCCAATCGATCCCGCGGACGCTCGAACGGCACGCTGAGGATCTCACCGATGGTAGCAGCCGGCCCGTTGGTCATGAGCACAATGCGATCGGCGAGTAATAACGCTTCGTCGACATCGTGGGTCACCATGAGCACGGTCTTGTGCGTTTCGGCACAGAGCCGAATCAATTCATCCTGCAGCTCCATGCGCGTAACGACGTCGAGCAGACTAAAAGGTTCGTCGAGCAACAACACCTTCGGCGTCAAAGCAAATGCGCGAGCGATGCCGACGCGTTGGCGCATGCCGGCGGAGAGTTGGTCAGGGCAACAGTCGGCAACATCGTTCAGCCCCACCGATGCTCCACGGCGAGCAAGACGTTTTCGCGCGCCGTAAGCCACGGCAAGAGCGCGGGAGATTGAAACACTACGCCGCGATCCAATCCCGGACCGATCACTTCGCGGCCCGCCACGATCACCCCGCCTTCGGTGGCGTCGTTGAGGCCCATGGCAATCGACAACACGGTGGATTTACCGCAGCCCGAGTGGCCGACGATGCAAACAAATTCGCCTTCACTGACGCGCAAATTGAAGTCCTTGACGATAACGGACGGGCCGTGCCCGGTCGCGTAAGTTTTGCCGAGGCTTGTCAATTCGAGTAACGGAATCATCGCTAATGGTTTCTCCGTTCAGTGCAGTAATTTTTTTTCCGCCGTTGAGTCCATGGCGCCGCGCGTTCTGCCGGCCATAAGAACATTCACGGTTTCTCGCCGCACCCGCTGATAACGCGGCTCGTCGATTAACTGTGCGCGCGACCGCGGATGGGGCGTTTCGACGCGGACGGCGGGTCCGAGAGTCGCGCCGGGTCCGGACGTCAGCGTATAAATTGAGTCAGCGAGCAGAATCGCTTCATCGATGTCATTGGTGATCATCACGACGGTTTTCCGCGTTTCCATCCAGATGCGCGCCAGTTCCTCCTGCAGCGTGCCGCGGGTGAGCGCGTCGAGAGCACTGAAGGGCTCGTCCATAAGAAGTACCTTGGGGTCCATCGCCAGCCCGCGCGCCACCGCGACACGCTGGCGCATGCCGCCGGAAAGCTCCCGCGGCACTTTCTTCATCGCCGCACCCAGGTTGACCAAGTTGATATAGTGTTCAGCCCGTTCCCGTTTCTCCGCCTCGGCGAGATGAGGTGCCACGGCGTCAACGGCGAGATAGACATTTTCGAAGACGTTCATCCAAGGTAGCAAGGAATAATTCTGAAACACCACGCCGCGGTCGGGGCCCGGTCCGCCGATGGGTTTGCCTTCCAGCAAGATCTCACCGGCATCCGGTTCGGATGCAGACAAATTCGTTTTCGTCGATGGTCAAATTGATAGCCCGCAGCACGGCAAGCTTGGTGCGGTCCGCCGATGCGCGGCCCGCACCGCGCACAAAACTTTTGTCGACCCCGGTGATTGAGATAGGCCATTCGTAAAGTCTCAAGCCGTTTGAAAGCGCCGTTCGACCACGCTCATGAGCCGGTCCAAAGCGAAGCCGATGAGCCCGATGGCAAGGACGGATAAGAGAATGTGCGAGTAAACCAGACTGTTGTATTCCTGCCAGAGAAAACCGCCCAGCCCCGGCGAACCAGTTAGCATCTCAGCGGCGACGATCACCAGCCAGGCCATACCGAGACTCAAGCGATACCCCGTAAACA
>VBKX01000334.1 GCA_005879435.1 Deltaproteobacteria bacterium | reverse complement strand
GTGCCCAAAAATATTTCGCTCTACTACGAAAAACGCGATCTCAACGAAACTCCGCTCGAACGTGCCGAGCAGAATTTCGACGAAGCCGGCCCGGCGATCGTCACTCGCCGCGGCACGATCGAACGGCTAAAGCTCACACGCAATTTGCCGTTGACGGAATACCGCTGCGCCCAAGCCGTCGCCAAAGTCCCGGCAAAAGTCACCGTGCTTGGTCCTGATCGAATCGCCCAACGTTTCAAATGGGAAGCGTCGCTGAACGTTTACAAAGGGCTAGATGACTTTGTCGAGCATATCGTCCAAATCGAACGCCAGATCATTGGCGAATTAGTAAACGCCGGCTGTAAGTACATTCAAATCGATGCGCCGGGTTATACTGCCTATGTCGATAAGATTTCCTTGGACAGAATGCGCTCCCGTGGTGAAGACCCCGAAAGAAATTTTCAACGTTCCAGCGACGCCGACAATGCGCTCATCGAAGGATTCGCCGGCGTCACGTTCGGCATCCACATCTGCCGCGGCAATGCCCGCACCATCGACCCAAAAACCGGCAAGCTCGTCCCTCAATGGCACCGCGAAGGCTCCTACGACGCCATTGCCGAGAAACTTTTCAATTCTCTCAAACACCAGCGCATCCTGCTCGAATACGACAGCGACCGCGCCGGCGGCTTCGAGCCTCTCCGCCTCGTGCCCAAAGACAAAATCGTTGTGTTGGGTTTGGTCTCGACCAAAAATTCCGATATGGAAACGGTCGACGATTTGAAACGACGCATCGATCAGGCGAGCAAACTTCTACCCGTCGATCAACTCGCCCTCAGCCCTCAATGCGGCTTTGGCGGCTTAGATTCCAAAGTTTTGAGCGAAGACGAGATGTGGGAAAAATTAGATGTGATCGTGGAGGCAGCAAAGCAGGTTTGGGATTAGCTCGCGCGTCGTTTCGATTGGGACTCCGTAAAGGTGAAAGTTTAACAGCAGCCCGGTGGCGTAGAAATTTGCGTCTTCTCAGCGTATCCGATCAGAAGATAAACACTCGGTAAAACATTGCAGAGCAACTGGAGGAAGTGAACAAGAGACCCGGAACGCGGCGAAATGCTAAAAACTAGAGTCCCTACTAAATAGAGAGCAGAAATCAAAACTAAACCGACAAAAATATTCCCCAAAAGAACAAGAGTGTTGGTGAAACATGAACAAACAGGCCGGAAAATAATAATGAACCAATAACACCGAATACACAGATGCCGTAGTTTAAGATTTTATCGTGCGGTTCATTCATGACCAACATTCATTTTCAGCTATCCGGCCTCACCTCGCTCAACCACTCCTCATGCACATCCACCCAGATCGAATCCTGATCGTGGCAGGTCGACACCTCGCTTAGGTCAAACCTGACGGTGTAAAGTGGATTATGAATGCCGCGGTGGTCTCGGATGTTTTCCAGGATACCATGCACCGAGCCGACAACGCCCCGTTTACCTCTGATATATTTCGGTGTACGTGGATTGCCGGTGGAATTTTCTGCGGCGACCATGACCGCGTCGCCGATTTTATACTTGCTGTCGGTGTATTCCATAGTTCCGCTCAATCCGGGCGCACCCGGGGCGCTTCCGGCGTCGCCCCTAATTTTTTCGCCTGTTGTAACTGCGCAGGTTCCAGAGCGTAGCCCGCACCAATCAAACTGTCGACGGTCACGAGCTTGGCTAATTCGTTCTCCGACATTTCTTCTGTGCCGGCGGGCTGCTGCGGCAGAACAAAATAACGCACGTCGGACGTGCTGTCGTAAACCTGAACTTCCTTACCGGCGGGGATGTCCAACCCAAACATATCCCTGATGCAAGCGCGCGGGTTCTGGACGATGTTGGTCCGGTAGCTCTCATGCTTGTACCACCATGGCGTGTCGCCGAGAATGTCGTAGGGATAGCAGGAGCACAAAGTGCAAACGATCACGTTGTGAACTTTATCGGTGTTCTCAACGACGACCAGTTTACCGACTTTACCCTGGTGCACACCCATCTCTCGAAGTGCTTCTCGGCCCGTCGCGAGCAGCGCGTGTTTGAACTCAGGATCAGTCCACGCTTTCGCGACAATGACGCCGCCGGCCCAGGGCCGCTGTTCATGGAGCTGCTTCCAACGCTGCTCCAGCTCCTCGCGAGTCGACCAGCCGCGCTGAATCAACGCCTGAACAAACACCTCGAGCAATTCCTGGTAATCTTTTAAATCCTGCTCCAAATTCACCATGCGTTCTTCAAGCGTGCCGTGGTGTTCTTTCTTTTTGATTTTGAAAAACTCATCGTAATCACCGCGCTCTTTGCGATTGTCCTCGGTGACCATGTCCATCGCCTCGACGGCGCGCGCTGAAACGAGAGCGATGCCTTTGACGTATTCGTCGAGCCACTCTTCCAGATAGCGCACGCGGGCTTCGATGTTTTTTCCCTCGGGCTTTCTTGGCTTGAAAAATTGATTTTTGCGCTTGAGCTCGACACGGGCCTTGAGCAAATCAGAAAACATCACGACGTTACGCCGTAGTAAATAGAAAACGCGCGGCTCGAAGCGCTTGGCCCGGTAATACTCCAGATCTTCCTCGACAGCGCGAATATGCGCGTCGAAGTCGTGCATGTGCCCCTCGAACGGCTTGTGTGAATGTCCATGATCGCCTGACATGAGATCCCCCGATGATCCGTGAACTGCTCCAATCAGTGCGTATCGAATATTTCCTGGTACTGTTTCAACTTGGCTTTGGCCGCCTCAGTTTCTGCCGCGGTCGGCTTCGCCGGGTTCACAGCAGGCCGCAAGCAACCAAACTTCATCAAGCACGCCATCAACAACAACCGAGCCTTCGTCGCGGTTAAATTGCTGCCGGCGATCGCCAGCGGGTCGCGCGTGGGATCGACGAAGCCGCCGGCATTCCCTCTGCCAACTTTCACCACCGGCATGCCGCTGAACGTGGCGCGCTTCAACGCCGCGTCGACCGAATTGCTCATGGCGCCGAACGGCGCCGAGCCTTCGGCGACGAATCCGGCCAGCGGCGCATCACGCAAATTCTTTTCAATCCGCGCAAGTATATCGACTTCGCTACTGGCATCTCCTGAAGTATTTTCCTGCAAGTAACGCGCATGCTTGACGATCGTAACTGTGGGAATAGCAGTCGGCAGCAAATCTCCGGCACCATCCTTGATCGCAACTGCAATTGTCCCGACCCTTGAACCTTGAACGTTGCAACCTTGAACCTCTCTCGGCAACCGGCCGTGATTTACCACCGAATTATGCGTATGCCGCTTGACCGGCTTGAACGAAAACTGCGGAGCGCCCGGATGACCCATCCGTCCGATGATCCCGCCATGGCCGCCGGTGGCGACGTAGCCGCCAGGCCTCGCGTCTGATTTCTGCACGTCGCGCGAAGTGAAAATCTGCTCGTCTAGGATGGCCACCGCGCCGATACAATCGCGCCCGTTCTCATCAGCCCAAATCCGTGAGGTGATGTAGTTTACCGAGTCGACGATATTGCGGTCGCCGTCGTTGGCGATCGCGCCGTGCGGCCGCTGCGAGGAATTACCTGCGATGGGCGCCGTTGTGTCGATCAGGCTACCTTCGAGCCAAATCGCACCGAGATATTTGCCGCTTGCGAGAGCGTGTTGAACGACATTGGTCACTCGCGCCAGCGCCGCCATCGGCGGCTCCTTGCGCAAATATCCGGGCCGGTAGGGGAAAAACTCCACGCCCCGAGTCTCTGGTGCGATATCGCCGTCGCCGATATCTGTTCGTTCGCCGGCGCGGCGACCTGTTGCGTAACCGCCGGACGGCAGCGCGCGGTAAAAATCGAAGTCGGCTTTTGCCGTGAGCAGGCAACCCAAGCCCTCGTCGGAAACTCCCAAGCGATCGATCTCTTCGAAGAGACGCGAGCCGTCGGGAAAAAACGGCACGCGACAAAGTTCGCCCGGCGCGTTCTTCTCCGTTGCGTCCAGCTCCCACGCTTGGCCGTTCAATTGACGCGCCATGTAAGGAAGCGGATACAAACCATCTTCCGGCTTGAGCGTGACCTCGTAAACGGGTTTGTCCGTTAGACTGGTTCGCTCTTTGTGAAAAACGCCGCCGGCGTCGAGATATCCGTCCGGAGGCGTGTAAAGTTCCGCGGCATCGCGTTCCAGTGGATGGGCGCTAAATTGCTCGATGTAAACGGTGACCGGGCCAGCCAATCGCTGCGGCCGCAGGACATCGAACCGCATCGGCGAACCGTCTGCATGTGCCCGCGGCGGCAAGCCGTATTTTTCGCGCGCCTTGTTGCTGGTAACCAACGGCTCGGTATTTTGGATCGTCGCCGTCGGCCCGGAGAAAACTGCGATGCGAGGCTTGTCCCTGCTAGATCCAGTAGCCACAATTTAACTCGACTGGAGAAATAAATGAATTACCGCGGCGGCCGATCTACTTTAGTTCGTACGGAAGCTGCTTCGGACCGTAGCCTTGCCAATACTTGTTCGTCACTGGATCATATCGGCCCTGAAGAAACCCTCCGGCCTTTTCCGCGCGCACGATGATCGCCACCGTGCGTTCGTCGCCGCTCTCCTCAGCGTGGATTTCATAGGGCGGCACCAGATCGATCTTGCCTGCGCCGACCTTCACGTTAACCGTCTTACGGATTTCCGCATAGTCGGCCTTCGATCGGTCATCGACGCGCTTATATCGTTCTATCGTCTCGGTGCCGTCGAGAACTCCATACAATGTCCAATTGTGCGCGTGATCGTGGATCTGCGTTCTGGTTTTCGGCGCTTTGATCAGGCCGTTGATTACGAACTTGTAATCGGGATCCTCGTAGAAGAGTAAATTTTCCGCCCGCTCGCTCCCTTGCGAACAATCGGGCCAACTCTTCGATTGCTCCTTGATCGCTGGATTCGCCAGCAGTTCCTCAAGCAAAGGCGGCATCTTCTGCCAACGTTTGGCCGGGTCGGATTCAACGGCAAATAGCGCGCGCGTGGCGTCGATAAACTTTTGCACCGCAGAGTGAGACATAGAATCCTCCTTAGAAAGGTTTTGCGAATCGCGCTACTGAAATTAGTATTAATCCCTCGGCCAGCGCGCCGTCAAGCTCGAAAGATCGACTTGTCAGTTCGCCACAAAACAAAAAGGCTTCGGAAGTGATCGACCTCCGAAGCCCTTCAAGAATAAATGAAATTTGCGAATTACGTTCCGTGCGACCAGGAAGACAGATACTTTTGCTGCTCTTTGCTCAAACTGTCAATGCGAATGCCCATCGACGACAACTTCAATTTCGCCACCCAGTTCTCTACGTCGATCGGTACCTCGTAAACTTTTTGGGTAAGTTTCCCGCGGTTTTTCACCGCCCACTCCGAAGCGAGCGCTTGCGTCGCAAAGCTCATATCCATTACCGATGCAGGATGCCCCTCGGCCGCGGCTAAATTCACCAATCGTCCTTCGCCGAGCAGATAGATCCTCTTGCCGCCGGGGAACACGTAAGCATCGACGAAGTTGCGTACGTTTTTTTCCACTTTGCTCGAGAGTTTCTTTAGCGCCTTGAGGTCGATCTCGATATCGAAGTGCCCCGAATTGCAGATCACGGCGCCGTCTTTCATCGCCCTGAGATGATCCTCGGCGATTACGTGCATATCACCGGTAAGCGTGATGAAAAGATCACCGATGCGCGCCGCTTCTTTCATCGTCATCACTTCAAGACCATCCATCGCGGCCTCTAAAGCCCGCACCGCGTCGACTTCGGTGACGATGACTTTCGCGCCCATGCCGCGCGCGCGCGACGCGACGCCTTTGCCGCACCAACCGTAGCCGGCGACAACGACGCGTTTGCCGGCGATGAGCATATCGGTCGCGCGAATCACGCCGTCGATGGTCGACTGACCGGTACCGTAACGATTGTCGAAGAGATGTTTGGTCGCTGCGTCGTTGACCGCGATGACGGGAATCTTGAGCGCGCCGTCTTTTTCCAGCGCCCGCAGGCGAATCACACCCGTTGTCGTCTCTTCCATGCTCGCGACCAGATTGGACGCAAGATGAGCGTAATCCGTGTGCAGCAGCGACACCAGGTCGGCGCCGTCGTCCATCGTGATTACCGGTTTGTGATCGAGCGCCGTTCTCAAATGGCTGTAATAGCTTTTGTTGTCCTCGCCTTTGATCGCAAAAACCGGAACTTTGTCGTGTTTCACTAGTGACGCCGCCACGTCGTCCTGCGTCGACAGCGGATTTGACGCGCATAGAAGCACGTCCGCACCACCCGCTTTGAGTGTCTGAACCAGATTTGCTGTCTCAGCCGTAACGTGAAGACATGCCGAGAAACGCATGCCGCTAAGTGGTTTTTCTTTCCGGAACCGTTCCTTCACTCGTTCCAGAACCGGCATATCTTGACCGGCCCAGAGAATCCGTTTGCGCCCCCCGTCGGCTAGACGCAGATCTTTGACGTCGTATTTCTTTCCCGCCATCGTAACCGCTTCCTCCGTTTTTTTTTGAACTAGACCCGACCCGCGGCTTTTTTGAGATCCGCCGCCCGGTCGGTTTTTTCCCAGGTAAACAGCCCATCTTCCGGCGTGCGGCCAAAGTGTCCATAGGCGGCTGTCGGACGATAAATGGGTCGTTTGAGATCGAGAGTTTGAATGATGCCTTTGGGGCTCAAATCAAAATTATCTTGCACGATCTTGGCGATTTTCCCTTCGGGGATTACGCCCGTGCCGAAGGTTTCGACAAGCACTGAAACCGGTTGCGCCACGCCGATGACGTAAGCGAGTTGCACTTCGCAGCGCTGCGCCAACTCCGCGGCCACGATATTTTTCGCCACATACCGCGCCATGTAGGCCGCGCTACGGTCGACTTTGGACGGATCTTTGCCGGAAAAAGCGCCGCCGCCATGGCGTCCCATCCCGCCGTAAGTGTCGACGATGATTTTTCGACCGGTGAGACCGCAATCGCCTTGCGGCCCGCCGACGACGAAACGCCCCGTCGGATTGACGTGATAAACCGTATCCTTGTCGAGGTATTGCGCGGGAATGACGGCCTTGATCACGCCGTCAATGATCGTCTCGCGTAATTTACTGTAATCCACGTCGGGGCTATGTTGCGTGGAGATAACGACGTTTTTGACTTTCACTGGCTTACCGTCGCGGTACTCCACGGTGACTTGGGACTTGCTGTCGGGCCGGAGAAAATAGGCTTCACCGCCTTTGCGAATTTTGGCGAGGTAGCGCACCAAGCCGTGCGCCATTTGGATCGGGAACGGCATCAGCTCCGGAGTTTCATCGCAAGCGTAGCCGAACATCATGCCTTGATCGCCGGCGCCTTGTTCTTTGTGCAAACCCTCGCCTTCGGTCACGCCCTGGGAAATATCTGGTGATTGTTGTTCAATCGCGGTAAGAATTGCGCAGGTTTGGCCGTCAAATCCCATGGCGGAATCGGTGTAGCCGATTTCACGCACCACTTCACGAACGATGTCGACGTAGCTGACTTTCGCGCTGCTGGTGATCTCTCCAGCAACGACGACCATGCCGGTCTTGGCAAGGCTTTCGCACGCTACCCGGCTGTTCGGGTCTCCGGCCAGATGGGCGTCCAAGATTGCGTCAGAAACCTGGTCACAGAGCTTGTCCGGATGACCTTCCGAAACGGATTCGGAGGTAAATAAG
>VBKX01000333.1 GCA_005879435.1 Deltaproteobacteria bacterium | reverse complement strand
TCGCCGATGCCGGTGGCAAGAATTTTAACATCCTTATCCGGCGTCGGCGACTTGTCAACGCGGACCGATGTGCTGAAGAATCGTCGAGACTTGCTGCGCGCGTTTTTTATGGCGAGCAGTGAAGCTATCGCGCTCGGAAAGAGAAACAGAGAGTTAACTCAGAAAGTGATCACCAGACAGATGAAGGTCACAGATCGCAAGCGGCTTGATGTTATTTATGACGCATCCTTGGGACGGATGCCGAGCAAACGGTATCCGCGCGAAGAAGCAGTTCAGCTTGAACTGGAAAGCATCGCGTTTACCGATTCGCTTTTCAAAAACAAAAAGGCCTCGGAATTCATGGACAACAGCATTATCGCTGAGCTCGATCGTAACGGTTTCTTCGCCAAGCTGCAGTAATCCGAAAATAACTGTGAACATGGCGCGAATCAATAAATATCCCTGGACATTGATCATCATTGCGATCTTCACGTTTGTTGACGTGAGGCCAACACGTGCGGCGTCGGTGGAAGAACGTTTGGATCAAGTTAATCGCATGGCGGAAAAAGATCGCGCCGAAACGGTTGAGAGGGAAGCACGCAAGGAAGGCGAGCTGATTTGGTATGCGGCGATGGCGAGCGATCGGGCCGGGGAGCTGATCAAGGCTTTCGAGAGCAAATATCCATTCGTAAAAATTCGGTTTCAACCCGGCGGCGCGGGGCGCCAGCTCGAACAGTTGCTGGTCGAGCACCGTACCAAGAAGCCGCGCGCCGATATCATCAACACGCGCCGCTCCTACGTCGGCGTGATGGCGAAGGCCGGGGCAGTCGCGCGGTATCGGACGCCGCTGCGTGCATCGCTGCGCGACGGCTTTACCGACAAGGAAGGTTTCGTCAACGGCATCTACGCTCAGCCGAGGGTGTTTCTTTTCAACACCCGCATGGTGGCGCGCGATAAGGCGCCGCAGTCCTTCGAGGATCTCCTCGACCCACGTTGGAAAGACAAATTGGGAATGGACACGACGGATTACGATTGGCTGGCGTCGCTGATCGATTACTACGGACGCGGCAAGGCTTTGGAGCTTGCCGGTAAATTGGCGAAGCAGCAGCTCAATCTGCGGCGCGGGCCAACGCTCTTGGCTCAATTGGCCGTCGCCGGTGAGTTCCCTTTGGTTATCGATGCGTTTCCCGAAGAAATCATGCAGATGAAAAGCGCCAAGGCGCCGGTGGATTTTATTTTTTCCGAGCCGTTTGTCCCGGTAAAAACGCCGACGACGATTTCGATCTCCTCCGGCGCGCCGCATCCTCACGCGGCGGCGTTGTTTGTGGATTTTCTGCTCGCCAAAGCGGGGCAAGACTTAATGGCCGGTCAAGGGCGATGGGTGAGCCGAAAAGATGGAAGCTACTTCGCCGACCTAAAAGGCAAGAAGATGCAGATACCGTCGCCGGATTGGGATGATAAACAAGTGGAACTGATCAAGCTCTACAACGCGACCTTTGGCCTAAATTAAACGAGCGCTTCATTCTTACGGGTAAATTAATATGCGTCGACGTCTGTCGTGATCAGTGGCGGCGCGCGCCATCACTGTGGTGAAGACAAGGCAGAAATGTAAATCACCGTCACGGTGTTACTGCGCGATCGATTGTTGCGCACGCGAGCGAGCGCAACGCACGCCGCTGACGCCGACCGCGCCGATAATCTCGTTGCCGTCCATGATCAAGACGCCGCCGGCGACAGGAACCACTTTGCCGCCGGACATATCCGACAATGCTCCCAAGAAGGCCGGCCGTTCTTTCAAACGCTCACTCAACTGCCGGCTCGATTCGCCCATGCCGACCGCGCCCCAGGCTTTGCCCACGGCAATATTCGGGCGCAAAATGCTGGCGCCGTCCTCCCGTTTCAATGCTTTTAGGTTTCCGCCGTCATCGAGCACAGCAACGCACATGGGTCTGTACTTGGCTTCGCGCGCTTTAGCCAAGGCTTTGTCGACGATCGTCGACGCATTTTGCAGGGTGAGTTTCATATTCTGTTCCTCCGAGTTTCTCCTGAGTATTCGACAACTACCGTTTGCCCATATTCACTTGAACGCCGTTGCGGGCGCATTCCTTTTCGAAAAGTGCGCGGATGGCTGGATCTTCATCTTCGAATTCGATCTGGTTGCCGCCGTCTTTAAGACTCACATTGTTCATGAATTTGCCCTTGGTGCGAAATTTTTCACCCCTTGGATTAAACGCGATATACCGCGCGGGTACATCACCGGTGTTGAATTGCTGATGGAACCATTGATCGGGCGGCATGAACAGACTAACCGCTTGCCAATCGAGTTTTACCGGCTCCTTGCCTTGCGGCCATTCGAGGATAAAGCCCTGGCCCGAGAGAATCAAAATATGCGCCCCCGGCTCGTGGCGGTGCGCTTTCTTATAAGTCCCGACAGGAAATTCGGACATATGAAGCGACATGCTGTTGCAGCCCATCCCGAGCTGCACGTTGCGTCCGTAGCCGCGGCTGGGATCGTGGTCGAGCTTGTCGAAGGCGCGCACATCGGCGATGAAGTTCGTTTCGAGCATCTTCTTGCCAACGACTTTTCCCTCGCCGCGAAAGTAGTCTGCTTCGCCGTCGTAGCGGTCGTTAAAAACGAAATCATTATTAAAAATAAAATCTTCGTTGTGCATCAGGTTGATCATCGTGGGAGCGAAGCTGCAGCCCAGTAGGAGAGCGAGTTGTCGGCCGTCGCCGTTGAAAAGCTGATGCGCGGCATTCAACGGGATGGTGAACAGACTGCCTTCCTGCCACTCGAAGGTTTGCTTCTCCGTTTTCGCCGTCCAGATGTCCGTGGCGATAGAAATTAGAAAAAATCTTTTCATACTTGAATCAGACCCACGCAACTAGTCGTTCGCCCTGGAGTTCAACCCGGCAAGCTGTTCGGTGCGCACCCACTCTTTGAGCGGCTTGCCGTCTTCCAGGGCCTGAAGCTCCCGCTCCCAGATTTTGCGGATGAGAATCAACGCTCGGTCCGAGCGGCCGAGCCATTCTTTCTTTCTCAGCTCCAGCGGACCCTGGCCGACTTGCGTTGCGTAATCCTGGATCCAAACGATATTGGAACGTTCCGGACCCTCGATGTCTTGAATGCGGATATCACCACGCAGCACCGCCTCGCCGATTTCCCTCGGCGAGCGGCCGAGCTTGCCGGTGCGCGCTTTGTGGCGGTTCTTGTAGGCCTCGCCTTCTTCGCCTTCCAAAATATGCGTCACGTCGAGTTGAAAGCTAGCGTGATTGTCGTCGTCGACGGGAACTCTCCAGGCCAGATGATCGCGATCACGCTCTCTGAAACAAAGAATATTAGGCAGCCCGTGTTGCGTGATATAGAGCCGCCCGCTGGGAAAGCGCGAAGTTAACAGCACGCCCCAGTCGCTTTCCTCGACCGTGATGTCGGGAATCTCCGGCGGGCGATTCATATAGAACTCCGACTCTCGGTGCGTAAACGGAATATGAATCGGATCGTTTTCCAGATTGTTGACGTAGTTGCACGGCCGGACGTGGATAACGGGGAAGCGGCGGCGGGTCGCCCTCGCCGAAGTAAACGAAGATCAGTTTGAGATATTCCTCTGTCGGACAACTGCGAATGCGAATCTTTTCGGCAAAGGATTCCTTTTCCGCAGGCTGCTCGATGCATTGGCCGGAGCTATCGTATTTCCAGCCGTGAAAGCGGCAGCGAATGCAATCATCCTCAACCCAACCGACCGAAAGTTGGGTCTGGCGGTGTGCACAGCGAAAATCGACGACATGCGGTTTACCGCCTTCGCCGCGATAGAGGGTGAATTCTTCGCCCAATATTTTGATCGGTTTG
>VBKX01000332.1 GCA_005879435.1 Deltaproteobacteria bacterium | reverse complement strand
GGTCAGCAACGGCCGCATGGATTTCGCCGCCGGCGGCGGTCATCCGCACAGCCGGGCGTATGAATGCTTCGGCGCCGACCACAAATCCACTCACGATGTGATGGCCGAGTCTCTCGAAGTCATTCGCAAAGCGTGGTCGGAACCAACGCTCACTCACAGCGGCAAATTTTTTCAGATCCCCGAAGTGATCGTCAATCCGAAACCAATCCAGAATCCATTGCCGCCATTTTATATGGCGACTAGCTCGCTCGACGGCGTCGAGGTCGTCGCACGTTTAGGAATCAATATGTTTTTGCCGATTCACACCCGCACGCCCGAGCAGGTGGTTGAATACGCGAATGCTTATTGGGCCGGATTGAAGCAGCATGGGCACGACCCAAAGACGAGAGAATTAGGATTGCTCATACCGATGCATTTGGCGGGGACGAGTGGCGAAGCCAAAGCGCGCGCGGAAGCGGGCGTGATGAGTTATTTCAAGACGATTCTCGATTTGCGCATTGATTACACCGACTGGCTCACGCGGCGCGGTGTCGAATTGCCCACCCGTTTGCGTACCGCCGCTGGCGCGCAGGTCGCGTTTGAAACGGTCTGTGAAAAGCACTCGGTAATCGGTGACGCCAATCTTGCCGTTGGGAAGATCAAAAAATTAACGGAACAGACCAGCGCCGCGCATGTGCTCGCTTGGTTTAACATCGGCACCGTGCCGCACTCACTTGTAATGGAATCCATGGAGCGGTTTACTAAAGACGTGATGCCGAAGCTTTGATTTGATCGGGAGTTGGAGTGATGGAGTATTGGAGTACTGGAGGAATTTAGCAATGGAAGAGTTGACCGAACAAAAATGCGTAGCTTGCCGTGTTGGCGCACCGTCGGTGACGTTGGAAGAGAGAAAAGAACTCCAGCCCCAAGTGCCGGAGTGGCAAATCATTACTGAAGATGGAATTCCAAAACTGGACAGATCGTTCAAGTTCAAGAACTTTAAAGACGCCATTTCATTTACCGCCGAGGTCGGCGCAGCGGCGGAAGAAGAAGGTCATCATCCCAGGCTGACTACCGAGTGGGGCAAAGTCGCAGTCACCTGGTGGACACATAAGATCAAGAACCTGCACAAAAACGATTTCATCATGGCGGCGAAGACTGACGCGATCTATAAGAAGTACGTGCAGACGTAGTTGAATTGTTTCGGGCGGTTTGATCTTACCCTCGCCCGCTCGCGAGAGAGGGAAGGGTGAGTGTAATTAAGCGGTGGCCCTCACCTCGATCCTTAGTCAGTCGATCGAACTTTCCGGTGTTTTCTCACCGGAATGGTTGGGATCGTAATAGGTGATGGCGAGAGGATTCAGAAAGACCGTCGCGGCTTCCTAAACGGTAACGTTACGCCTGCTCTTGTCCGATCTTGTTTTTCCTTGTCACGGTCTATTCATTGACGGCGGGAAAGAATCTGAACTAATAAAAAAGTGGTGGGTTTGTCGCTGCACTCATCAACTCACGTCGGAAATAGATTCCCTCTCACGACGAAGTCCATTGGATCGCCCTCACTGAATCAACTGATCGATCACGACATCCACATTCTTCGCCCCAACCTCCACGGGATTTTTCTTATAATCGCCGGTCAGGTCGCCGGGGGTACGGGTGACGGGATTTGCGTCTTTGTCGAGGCGGACGGTCAGGTTGATTTTTCCGGTGAACGGCATGCCTTGCATCATCACGTTCTCTTGGCTCAGCGTGTAATCGAGCGGAAAAGTCGGACGATCGATTTTTTTGACGGCGAGCGGCGGACCGCCGGCGCCAGCGGCGGGGCGGGCGATGATGAATAGCGCCGCGTTGGGGTCGATGGTGGCTTTGAGTTTCGGGTCGATGCTGATCTTGCCGCTGATCTGAGCGGATGAGGAGCCGGCAGCGGCGGTGGGTTTTGGCTGTCCCGGTGATCTTGATTTCTCGGCATTGTCTGCTGGAATTTCGGCGAGAACTTTGACGATCTCGTTTCGTTCTTCACCCGGTGGAACGAGATTCAAGAGCCGCTCAAAAATATCACGAGCTCCGGCATAATCTTTTTTGTCTTGGTACAAGACCGTGCCTTTGCCCCAAAGTGCCATGGGAAAATTCGGCGCTTGTGACAGCGCCTTATCGAACGCCATTAGCGCACCGTCGCCGTGGCCGGCTTGGATGAGTATGAAACCCATGTAGCTGTGTGCTTCCGGATTGTTCGGATCGGTGACGAGAACTTTTTTAAAAGCGTCGATCGCCTTGGGATAATCTTGTTTGTCGAAGGCTTGTTTTCCTTCGTTGAGCGCCGCGCGTACTTCGCTTGATGCCGGTGTCGTTCCGGTCAGAAAATCGCCGGTCATCGTGTCGTTTTCCGAGCCGCGCGGACGAATTGATTTAGTCAGCATCACGCCGAGAGCCAAACCGAAGAGCATGAGAAAAGTGCCGCCGGCGATGATCTGCCAGCGGCGGAATTGAGATTGGCCGGCGATGGCCTTGGCCTTGCGAGCGCTGGATCTGCTAGCAGCTGCTGGCTTGGATACGGCCTTCGGCGGAAGCGAGTCAAGTCGTTGAATTATAGCTGCGGCCTTCGATTCGATCTCCTGCTTTAGACCCGCGTAATCCGACTCGGAAAGCTTGCCCGATTGAAAATCGAAATCGAGATCTGTTAGCTCGTTCCGCAGCCGGGCGCGTTCGCGCAGCAGCAGCGCTCTAGTGCTCGAATCTTCGAGATCCGGCTGCTCGATGTCGTGGCGCATGAGTTCTGTGCGGACTTGCTGCGAAACCGGCGATTGGGTCGACGGATATCCACAACAAGGCGCTGAATCCGCTGGTTTTTGGTTTGAGCAGTACCCACTCGCCGTATTTCGACACGAAGAAATCTTTGATCTGATCAGGTGATTTACCCGCCTGCAGCTGCTCGCGCACGATGGCACGCATCTGCTGGGCCATTTCGGAGGGCGAGTCGGCGACCGACAGATTTTGACAGACGACGCAGCGGAGCTCCGTCGCGATGGCGCGGGTCTGATCGTCTAGATCGGGGGCGGGCGCGGCGTGAAGGGAACCTGCGAATACGAATATTAGGAGAAAAAAAACAAATACGCTGCGGAGGCTCATCTTCTTCATCGAATCGCCGAGTAGTCGCCTTTGCCTTCCTGAGCGCTGACGACACCCTTGGCGGCTTCTTCGAGTTTGCTAATGACCAGCGCCGCGCGGATGCCGCCGACGTGTTTGTAGGTGATTCGTCCCTGGGGATCGATGAAAAAGCTTTCCGGTATGCCCCAGGTCCCGTAGTCGACGGCGATCTTGCCGGACTCATCTTTGCCGTTGGGGTAGGTGACGTTGAATTCTTTTAAAAATTCCAATGAATTTTTATCCGTGTCCTGCAGCGCGACACCGAGAAAAACCATATTCTTGTCTTTGACCTTTTGCCACGCAGTCTCGAGATCTCGGGCTTCTTCGCGGCAGGGCAGACACCACGACGCCCAGAAATTTACAAATACAGCTTTGCCGCGCAGATCATCTAGCGTCAACTTATGCCCGTCGTATAAGGTGATCGTAAATGGCGTCGCCGGTTTGGCGATTAGGGGCGAGACGATGTAACGCGAATCGCGGGTAAATCCATAAGCGAGCAGCGCCAGGATCGGTGCGATAATAGCCAGCGTGATTGCTAAACGTCGCCAGGGCATCAGTGCTCACTTCGCTCGGAATGGCGGAATTCAAATGGCAGACTGCAAATTTCAGATTCCAAATTCCGGAATTTCATGTCTCTGAAAAAGCTGTTGTTTTCATTGGCCAAATGCAAATCAATGTTCCGAGCGCGATGACAAAGCCGCCAATCCACATCCAGATGACCAGTGGCCGGACGAGGACTTTTAACGTGGCTTGGTTGCGATCGACTTCGCTGAAGCCGGAAAGAATCAAATAGATATCTTCGTCCAGGCTGCTCTGATGCACGGCGCGGCCCACGGGCGACTGCTGGGTCGGAAAAAACTTAAGCGCTGGGGTCAAAATGCCTTGATCGTTGCCGTTGTGAAAAACCCGGAAGGCGCCTTCGACGCGAAAATGGGTCGGTTGCTGCGAGCCTTTTAAACCTTCGAACTGGACACGATAGTTGCCGAGCTGCAGTTCCTGCTTCACGGCCATCGTCGCTTCTTTCTCCAGGCTATAGGTCATCGACCCGGCGATGCCCATCATGATCAGCACGATGCCCAGATGAACGACGAATCCGCCGTAGCGCCGCTGATTGCGCCGCGCCAGAGTCACCAGGCCCCGGAGGATCCCTTCGCCGGCGATGCGCTGGCGCGCGCGCAGCGCCAGCGCGGTGTCGTAAAGAATCGAAAATACGACAAACGCCAGCAGTGTAAATCCTAGCAAGGGTAAAAAGTCGCGGACCTTCCAGATAAACAAAATCAATCCCAACACCAGCGAAGCGGTAGCGGGCCAGAAAAAATTGCGCTTCAGGTTGTCCCACGAGGCGCGTCGCCAGGCGATCATCGGTCCGACGGCCATGAGAAAAACTAGAAAAAGAAACAGCGGCACGGTGACGGAGTTAAAATAAGGCGCGCCGACGCTAACCTGCACGCCGGCTACGGCCTCGGAGAGCAAAGGAAAAATCGTTCCGAGAAAAATCGTAAAGAGCGCCGAGACGAGCACGATGTTATTCAGCAAAAAAGCCGACTCGCGGCTGACCATCGAGTCGAGCTCCGGTTGCTCCTTGAGCAGATCGGCGCGATAGGCGACCAGGCCGAAAGACGCGAGC
>VBKX01000330.1 GCA_005879435.1 Deltaproteobacteria bacterium | reverse complement strand
GAGATTCGTTTTCCGGCCGGCGCGGGTATTGCCGGGGATGTGGCGAAAACCCGGGCCGTTGCAAACATCGCCGATGCTTACGCCGACGCGCGTTTTAACCCGGATTTCGATAAACAAACGGGTTACCGGACCCGCTCGGTTCTGTGCATGCCCGTGAGCGGCAGTCACAATGAGCTCATAGGCGTCATTCAGGTTCTGAACAAAAAGGGTCGCACAGGATTTGATCAGGAAGACGAATCTCTGCTCGAAGGGCTCAACGCCCATATCTCGGTCGCCCTCGAGCGCGCTCAACTTATCGAAGCCTACATCGAAAAGGACCGAGTTCTGGAAAGTCAAAACAACGCCAAGAGCAAAATGATCGATCACCTTTCGCACGAGTTGAAAACGCCCCTGGCGGTTATCTCCGGCTCTTGTGTATTGCTGCAAAAATTGGCCGCCGCACAGGACCCGCAGCGAACTCACATGATCGCCGAGCGACTGCAGCGAGCCATCGGCAGACTAGTGGAGCTCCAGCTTGAGGCTTGTGACATTGCCGCGCAAAGACCGTTCACCGAGGAAACCGTGCTGACGGATTGGTTACGGCGCTGCCAGGACCTGCTCGAGAGCATCGGCGACGAGCAAAACGCGCCGGCTTGGTTGCGGGAACGGCTGGCGCAAAAGATCGCTGAAATATACGCTCAGGATGTCAATCAGAAGCCCGAGGCCTTGCTGATGGATGTCTGGATACCACAGGCAGTGGAAGCCTTGCGCCCCGATTTCGACCATCGTCTAATCGCTTTGGAACAGCAACTTGACGCAGTTCCGGCGGTGGTTCTTCCCGAGCCATTGCTCTTCAAATCTTTTCGCGGCTTGTTGCGCAACGCGATCGAAGCCACGCCGGACGGTGGCACCATTAGCCTCGCGTTGCGCGAAGTGAGCGGGAACGTGAAGCTCGATATTCGCGACACCGGCGTCGGCATTGACACGGAACTACAAGAACATCTATTTCATGGCTTCGTCCATGCGGGCGCCACCGATCATTATTCGTCGGGCCGACCCTACGACTTCGGGGCGGGCGGCAAGGGCCTGGACCTACAACGACTCAAGCTTTTTTCGGAGCGTTATGGTTTCAAGCTTTCTTTCGCCAGTAAGGTCGGCGCCGGCAGTGTATTTTCGCTCGAATTTCCGCCGGCCTTGTTGAGGCCGCGTGACGGTTAGGACGAAACCACGGAGCAGTTATGGCTGAAAAACCTGCGCCAGCGCCCACCGATTCGGACGATTTCTTTCGCGCGCTGGACACACAACTTTTGGTACACGAGCTGAAAGGGCCGCTCTCATTGATCGAGGCAGCAGCCCGTACTCTGATCGAACAAGCCGGGCGGATGGGGCCGCTCACTGAGCGGCAAGAAAAAGCGTTAAGGCGCATTCTTCGTGGGACCCTGCGCGGCAAGAGTCTGGTCAATCAACTGTTGGAAATCGGACGGGCCGAATCGGCGCAGTTTTCGTTCGCCTCTTTTGATGTCGGCGAGGCGGTGCTCAAAGTATTGATCGAATCGGTCGAAAGCAGCGATGCCCGACTCGCCGCGCGTCTGAGCGAAGCCACCCCGAGCGAGGCTCAGCAGGCTGTGCTTGCGCAAGCCGGAATAACTATAAAAATAGCTCCGGAGATCAATCGGATGCGAATTTTTCAGGATCCGGTCAAATTCGCTTTGATCGTTGGTAATTTGATCCAGAATGCATTGCATTTTCGCCGCCGAGCGCTGGAGGTTGTTGTGGATCGCGAAGGGGATGACCTGATCATTTCGGTGCAGGATGACGGTCCGGGTATTCCACCCGAGCACCATGCGGCTGTTTTTGAGCGTTACAAACAGCTGCCCATCCATGATGGTTTCGAGCGAAAAGGCCATGGCCTGGGATTAGCAGGGGCTCTGATCCTGGCACGCCGGCTCGGCGGCGATATTTCGCTTGACAGCGCACCAGGCCAAGGCGCGACGTTTCGATTTAGAATTCCCTGTGACCAAGCCCCCACCAAGTCGAGCTAATCGGTAGCACAGGAGGGGACCCGATGCCGGAAAGTAATACGATCTCGCGCCTAACGGGGCTGTGGATTTTGGCCGTCGATGACGAGCCCGATATTTTGGAAACGATTGTCGATGTGCTCGACGGCGCGACGGTCGATTGCGCCAAAAGCTACGAGGAAGCGCTGGCAAAGCTCGACAGCAAAGCGCAAGCCGGTGGAACTCGTGCACACTATGATCTGGCCGTTCTGGATATCATGGGCGTCGACGGCATGGCCTTGCTCCAACAAACTGTGGGACGCGGCATTCCGACCGTGATGCTGACCGCCCATGCGCTCAATCCGCAAAGCCTCAAAGCATCCATCGTCGACGGCGCGCTGTCCTACTTGCCCAAGGAAGAGCTTGCCAATCTAGCTGAACATATCGACGATGTGCTCGAGGCGATCGAAAAAAACCAGTCGCCCTGGAAACGGGTGTTTAGCCGCTTGGGAAAAGTTTTCGACCAAACTTTTGGTTCTGGGTGGGAATTAGAGGATCCCGATTTCTGGAGCAAATACAAA
>VBKX01000331.1 GCA_005879435.1 Deltaproteobacteria bacterium | reverse complement strand
GACGCTGATTTGGTGCTCGGTTATCTCGATCCGAATTATTTTCTCGGCGGCAAGATGCAATTGGATCTCGACGGCGCGCGCAAGGCGCTCGGTCGCTTGGGCGCGAAATTCAACATGTCGGTCGAGCAAGTCGCTTGGGGGATTCACCAGATCGTCAACGAAAACATGGCCAACGCGGCGCGCGCTCACCTGGGCGAGCGCGGCAAAGATCCGCGGCGCATGCCGATGTATGCCTTCGGCGGCGCCGGCCCGGTGCACGGTTACCGGGTCGCGGAAATCCTTCGCCTGCCGGTGTTGATCTCGCCGTTCGGCGCGGGAGTCGGCTCGACGTTCGGATTGCTTGCGGCGCCGCTCGCCTTTGACTTCGTGCGCAGCGCTTACAGTCGAATGGATGAGCTGGATTGGAAATTTGCCAATGGCTTGCTCGATGATATGGCGGCAGAAGGTCGAAAGGTGCTGGAGAGCTCGGGCTTGTCGGCGCACGAGATCAATTATCAGCGCACCGCTGATATACGCTACGTCGGCCAGGGACATGAAGTATCGGTTAGCTTGCCTGACGGCGTCTTGAGCGCCGCACACTTGCAGTCGATCTCGGCTGCCTTCGACGAGACTTACCGTATTTTATATGGCCGCAAAGGACCCGATGTCGCGCTCGAAGTGATCAACTGGCGGGTGGTGGCGAGCGGACCGCGACCCGAGATGAATTTCAAATTGCCGCGGGACACGTCGAATCGAGGTGATGCGCGCAAAGGTTCGCGCCGCGCTTACTTTCCCGAACGCGCAGATTACCTGGATACCGCAGTCTACGACCGTTATGCGCTGAAACCGGGGATGCAATTCGCCGGACCGGCGATCGTCGAGGAGCGCGAGTCGACCTTGATTATCGGCATGCAGGGGAAAGCTCTCGTGGACGAGAGACTCAACGTTATTGTGGAGTTAGGCGATGGAAAATAAAGCGATCGATCCGGTCACGCTGGAAGTGATTTGGAACCGCTTCATGTCGGTGGCGAACGAGCAGCAGGACACGCTGATTCGCACGGCGTTCAGCACCATCGTACGAGAAAGCCAGGATTTGGCCTGCGGCCTCTTCGACACCAAGGGACGGATGATCGCGCAATCGCTCAGTGGCACGCCGGGTCACATCAACGCCATGGCGACATCGATGAAACATTTTCTCGCCGCGTTTCCTCCCGACAAATTGTCAGCGGGAGATGTGCTGATCACCAATGATCCTTGGCAAACCGCCGGGCAGATCAACGACATCACGATCACCACGCCGATTTTTCGCGACGGTAAATTGGTCGCGCTGTTCGCTAACACCTGCCATAGCGCCGATATCGGCGGCCGGATTCTTTCCGCCGAGGCGCGCGAAGTCTTCGAGGAAGGACTGCGCATTCCGATCATGAAGCTCTTCGAGCGCGGCGAACCGAACCAAATTTTGATGCAGATCGTGCGCGCCAACGTGCGCCAGCCGGACGAAGTGATCGGTGATTTTTACGCTCAGACTGCGTGTAACGAGACCGGCGGACGGGCGCTGTTGGAAATGATGGACGAATTCGATCTCGATTCGATCGATCCGGTTGCCGAGGAGATTATTCGCCGCTCCGAAGCGGCGGTGCGCGCGGAGATTCGCAAGCTGCCGAGCGGGGAATGGAAAAATGAAACTTGGAGCGACGGTTTCGAAGAACCGATCGTGGTGCGTTGCACGGTGAAAGTCGCGGGCGATGAAATATTTATCGACTTCACCGGCTCGTCGCCGCAGAGCACGCGCGGCATCAACGTCGTGCTCAATTACACGCATGCCTATGCCAGCTTCGCGATCAAAGCGGCGATCTGTCCGGACGTGCCGCATAACGAGGGCAGCTTTCGCCCGGTGCACGTGAGCGCGCCGCCGGGGAGTATTCTCAACGCGCTCGATCCGGCGCCGGTGGCGAGCCGCCAAGTTATCGGCCACTTTATTCCCAGCGCAATCTTCGCGGCATTGTCCGGCGCCATGCCCGGTCGTCTGATGGCGCCGGGCGCCGATCCGATTTGGTTGAGCGTGTGGCGCGGGCAAAATCCATCATTCACTTTGACCTTGTTTCAAGTCGGCGGCACAGGCGCGCGGCCGACCAAAGACGGCTTGAACGCCGTCGGCTTCCCCAGCGGCGTCGCCGGCGTACCGGCGGAAGTGATCGAGAGTTTGTCGCCGCTGGTCATGAAGCGTCGCGCGCTTCGGCCTGACTCCGGTGGCGCGGGTAAGTGGCGCGGCGGCTTGGGCCAGCTCACGGAATTTACGCGCCGGGGCGCCGGGAGATGGAGCGTGAGCTCGATTGCGGATCGCACGGCGTATCCGGCGCCGGGGCTGCTCGGCGGCCAACCTGGCGCGACCGGTGAAGTGATGCTCGGCGATGGAACACGACTGAACGCCAAGGCATTGAAGGATCTCAGCAGCGGCGAAATCGTACACGTCAATTTACCGGGTGGCGGCGGTTACGGTGAGGCATTCAAGCGCGACGTCGAGAAAGTTCGCTGGGATGTGATCGAAGGTTACATCACATCGGCGGAAGCCGAGAAGAAATATGGCGTGGCGGTGCGTTTTAGCGGAAGAGCCGACGATCTGGTTAGGCTTCCTGAAGACTGGATTATCGACCAGACGAAAACGAATGAATTTCGAAGCCGCCGATAAGAATATTCCAGATGCCAGATTACAAATTCCATTTAGAGATCTGGAATCCGGAATTTGTAATCTGTAATTCTGTAATGGCGAGCGGAGCAAGCCCATGCAACTTCAAGGTCGAGTCGCATTGATAACCGGGGGCGCCGGCGGGATCGGCGGTGCGGTCGTGCGGAGTTTGGCGAAAGCCGGCGTAAGCGGCGTTGCCATCAACTATCGCAAATCGAGTAAAGAAGCAGCGGATCTCGCCGCCGAGATCGAGCGCGGCGGCGTGAAAGCAGCGGCGATTCAAGCCGACGTACAGAACGACGCGCAGGTGCGCGCGATGATCGGCAAGATAGGTGCGGAGTTCGGCCGCTTGGATATCTTAGTCAACAATGCCGGTGTGACTCACTGGGTAAAGGTTTCCGATCTCGAAGCATTGACCGATCCAATCTGGGACGAGATCCTCGACGTCAACGTGAAAGGCGCGTTTCGTTGCGCGCGGGCGGCGGCAAAGCTGCTGGAAACGAATCAGGGCATGATCGTCAATATTTCTTCAATCTCCGGCGTGCTGTCGCCGTCGACCATGTCATCGCTCGCTTACGGCACGGCGAAGGCGGCGCTGATTCATCTGACGAAAGGTCTCGCAGTCGCGCTGGCGCCGAAAATTCGC
>VBKX01000328.1:2687-3115 GCA_005879435.1 Deltaproteobacteria bacterium | reverse complement strand
GTTCATTTCATCTTGAAGAGCGCTTCCTGTCGATCGGATTCAATATCTTCAGCGGGTGATTCCAACATCTCTTGAAACTCCAAGCCTTCGATCTCCTGCAAAGTTTTTCCGGCGATACCTTGGAGGTCGCCATACATGCCGACCGTCGCCTGCATGACGCGGTCGATCTGCTCTTCGCGCTTGGCCCACTGGCGGATAATGGTTTTTTTCTCCCGGTCAAGATCTTCTTTCATGGATGAGAATGCTTCGACAATCGCTTGAACTCGTTGGCGAAAACGCGGCCCCGTCAGGTACCCGTAGACCATTTCCATTTTGGTTTGCTGGCCTTCTGGAGCTTGGCGCGCGGTGGCGACTTCAATCAATGTTTGACGAAGAGAAAATGCCACCGGCAGCGTCCCTTTCTGGTCGGCGGTACACACGCCTTCAAG
>VBKX01000328.1:0-2620 GCA_005879435.1 Deltaproteobacteria bacterium | reverse complement strand
TCCCAAAGAATGGTGCCGCAAATTTGATTGAGTGGTCCGATGACGCGTTGGAGCACGTCGCCGCCGAACTCGCCTTTGGGAACCGGCTGGATCGTGTCGCGCGGAAATTTCGCGGCAAGCAGAGCTTCCAACTCCATTTCCTGAACTTCTCCTTGAAGTTGTTGCGAGCCTTGCTCGGCGCGCCGCTTCAATTCTTCGATCTGTTTTTGCATGGCCGTGATGGTTTGATCTTTCTCCATCACTTTGAGTTTCAATTCTTCTTCAGCTTCCCTTTTGGCTTTGTCCCGTTCGGCGCCGAGATCCGCCTGCACGCGCTTCTCAACGGTTAAATCTAATTCTCGTTTGGCGTCATTTAATTCGCGCTCTTTGCGAATCAACTCGGCTTGGGCTTTTTGCGCCTCCCCGAGTTTTATATCTCTTTGTTTCAGAACCTCTTGAAGGGTGTTGATTTCCTTCGCTTTTTGATCGAGATCATTGCCTAGAGCGAGCTTGGCTTTCTGTTGTTCCTCAGCGGCGATGCGCACACGTTCCTGCTGAAGTTTTTGCGCCACTTGCTGGTCGAGGGTCGCTTTCGCTCTTTCCAACGATTGCGCGCGATCCGCAAGCGCTTGTTCGCGTCGGGTCACGTCGGCATCCTTTTGCGACAAGCGCTGCTCGTAATCGCGCCGGACGGATTCAAGCAAAGGCGCGGCGAGAGACTCGGTCAGTTTGATTTCGGTTTTACACTGCGGACAGACAACCGTAGGTTCTGCCATCGATAACTCCTGTGCGAACAGCTCTAAGCACGGCGAACACAGAGCTAACAAAGTTCGATCCAACGTATGAAGGTGACAACATTCACCGTCAATCGAGTTTATTTATCCGACCTCTGTGCTCTCTGGGATTAGTGTTTTATTGAGTCAATCACGAAGATTGCAGATGGAAAAATTCCACGGCGTTGCCGCACGCCATCTTGTGTTTTTCCTCCTCCGGCACACCGGCGAAGTTTTTGTCTATGATACGCAAGGACTCGGGCCAATCGGATTCTTGATGGGGAAAATCGGAGCCCCACATAAGACGATCGACGTTGATCTTGTGGCGCAGCTCGACGCCGATCCGGTCGAATTGGAAACCCCAGTAGATGTATTCACGAATGTATTCGCTCGGCGGACGTTTCATCGGCTTTAGTCCGAGCAAGCGGTCTGCCCAGTGATGGTGACGGTCGTAACGAACGTCGGCCCCCTGCAAAAAAAACGGAATCCAGCCGATTTGATTCTCCGCGAAAAAGATCCGCAACGTCGGGAAGCGATCGAAGAGTCCCGACAAAACCCACTGCACGGCGGCGATCGAACCGTTGCCGCGCACCGGACCGAAGCGGCCGACTTGTTCGACCAGATCGTGAGTGAGTTTTTTCATAAGCTCGTCAGATTCTTTGGGATATTTGAACAGAGGACCCTTGCGCGCGCCGCGCTCCAGATCGACGTGCACGCTGACCGGCATATCTAACTCCAAGACGCGCTCCCAAAATCGATCGTCTTCATCCGATGGAAACGAATGGCCGCTCGGAAAGCCTTGAAGCAAGACGGTCTTTAGACCCGCTTCGGCGCAGTAGTTCAACTCGGTGATCACGTCCGAAATATTCTCCACGAGCGGGAGAATCCCCACGCCAATCAGACGGTCGGGGCTCACCGCGCAATAATCTTCGACGAGCCAGCTGTTGTATGCGCGCACGACGGCTTTATACGCCTCGTCGTCTTCGATGCGCCGCCAAAATTTTGGTCCGCCTTGCTGCGACGGGAAAAGCACCTCGGCATCGATGCCATCCTTATCCTGCTCGCTGACGCGCTGCTCGGCGCTACCCGTGCCCGGCGTGCCCTCGTATCGGCCGTTGAAGGGAAGGTACTGATCTCTGCCCTTGCCGCCGTAGAGATCAGCGGCTGCGGCTGGCCGCTTAATTTTGTCGCCGATCATCCAGGCATCGCTGTCGTCGGCTTGTCGCACCAGACGCGGGGCGAGGTCGCGATACTTCTTCGGCACGCGCTCGAGCCAATGCCGTGAATCGATTTCCAAATGGGAGTCGGCGGAGATGTAGCGGTAGTGTCGAGACACGATGATTCCTCTCTTTCAGGGGGCGAGCTGAGTCAAGCGGCAATGCGAATCTGAAACGAATACTAGCGAAATCGATTGTTTCTGCCAAGCGAAAGAAAACCCTCCAGACTTGGCTGGACATGGTGCCATGATCCAAGATAGTTATGGCGCAGTTTTTATGCACGATACTTCGAGGTATTTGCGATCAGCCGAATAGGCGTGGCCAATATTAACGGGCTGGAACTCGTGAAGATGATTTCGCTGCAAATTCTTGCGTTGTTCGCATCCGTATTCGTGCTCGTGAGCGAGCCAGCGAGGGCGCAAATTCCGCTGCAAAAGGTGCGCATCGCTTACTCGAGTAGCGGAGTCAATTACATAGATCTGTTTCTGGGCAAAGAGAAGGGTTATTTTCGCGAAGAGGGATTGGAGCCGCAGCTCATTCAGATGAGCTCCAACATCGCGATTACCGCTAACATCGCCGGCGAACTGGACGGACAAGCGGCCATAGGCAGCGCCATTCGGGCTATTCAGCGCGGTGCACCCTTGCGGGTCG
>VBKX01000329.1:5045-9461 GCA_005879435.1 Deltaproteobacteria bacterium | reverse complement strand
GTCGATCGCGACTGTTTGAAGCGGCAATCCGACGCGGCGCGCCGCCGCCGTGAACGTGTTCGTGTCCGTGATGTTTTCCGAGAAATCGAGCAACGTGAATCCCTTGCCGAACAAGTCGAGCGTCGAGCGACCGTCCTTGAGCCAGACATGGGGCGCGCGCACTCCGGGCCAGGTCGACGGCACGTACAGGCCGTGATCAAGTGTTGGAGCCGGTGTGCCGTCGGCAACGCAAATAGGCGAATTCTCATAACGGTATCCTAACTCGATGCCGGCGGAGTCATGCTGAAACTCTTTGGCGCGAGTGCGCATGATCGCGACGCGGGCTTTTTCGCGAAGCTGTTTGCCATCCTCGCTATCTTCCTCGATCTGGGCGGAGAAGGGAGTTTGGTTGTCGTAGTTGGCGCGCATCTCGGCAGCTTCATTGACGTTGATCATCGCGATAGGTTTGCGTTCCACGGTGTAGCTGTCGAGCAAACGCGCCCCACCCCAACCTTGCAGCATCGCCGCCAACTTCCAGCCGATATCGACGGCGTCGCCGACTCCGGTGTTCATGCCGAAGCCGCCGGTCGGCCAGTTGAGATGGGCCGCGTCGCCGGCGAGGAAGACACGTCCATCCTGATACTTCTCGGCGACGACGCAGTGTCCGGTCCACGGGCGCACATCGAGCAGCTCAAACGGAATATTTTGACCCAATGCGTGGTGCAGTTTTTCTGGAGCGTTCAAGTCATCGATCTGTTCTTGTTTGACGTTGCGAATGTTCAAACGCCAAAGCTCCTTGCCGTCGACTGCGGCGACGGTGCCGTTAATCTGCGCGTTAATGATTTGGTACATGACCGCAGGGCCATAACTGATCGATTTGAGAAAGGGCGAGCGGAACAGGACCGCGACGTTCATGCCCTGGGAGAATACGCCTTGGTACTGAATGCCAAGGGCGCGCCGGACATTGCTCTTGCCGCCGTCGCAGCCGACGAGATAGTCGGCTGCGATCATTTCGTCGCAGCCGCTTTTTATATCGACGATTTTGCAAGTTACTTTGTGGATGTCTTGCTGAAACCCTTCCAACGTCGCGTTGTAGCGGATCTGCACGGTGGGAAGCGTGGCGACATGCCGGTGCAGCACGGGATCGAAGTAGGGCTTTGAAATCCAAAGCCGACCTTCGGGACTGTGGGGCGATCGTGAATTCGGATCGCCGTTGGCCGGATGATCGAAGCGGGCGATCTCGTAGCCGGTCATGCGGGTGACGAAAAGATAATTTCTCGGGTAATCGGTCGGATAGCCCGACTCGAAGCGCATCCGGTCGGCGATTCCCCAGCGGCGGAGATGCTCGCTGGTGCGGGTATTGGCGAGATTGGTTGTCGGAAAATCCACGCTGCCGGCGGTTTGTTCGACGACTAGACAACGGATGCCCCGATAGGCAAGCTCGATCGCCAATGACAAACCGACGGGTCCGGCGCCGGCGATGAGGACCGGAATGCGTGTTGATGAAGTTAAGTCCGTCACCGATAATGCTCTGCGCGTAATAAACACATGGTGAACGGAGCTGTCAACATGGGCGGATTATAGCTTGACGCGCTATCTTCGTTGAAATATGGAAATCTCACGGGGAATCTTAATCGTTTCATCATTATAACTCCAAACGGTTCAAACGAAGATTTAAAAAGGGAGAAGTCATGATCATCGACACTCACTTTCATGCGTTTCCGGGGAAATTTCTCGATTTATTGCCGGAGGCTCAGAATGACGTGAGAGGAGCCAGCTTTCACGGCTTCGATCACGGCGAGTATCTCGATGTCATGGATAAATACGGCATCGATATCGGCGTGCTTTCCAATACCGGCGGCAGAATCGAGAAATCAGGCCGGGCGCGCGCTTTGGAGCTATGCCGGATCCTCAATGACGCGTTCGCCGAAGCCCACGCGAAATATCCCGTCCGATTCTTGGCGTTCGCGCGGCTGCCGATGGTCGACATGGACGATTGCGTACGCGAGTTGGAGCGCTGTTACAAAGACCTTCATATGCACGGCGTGATGATGCCGACTAACGTCGGCGGAAAGTATATCGACGAAGCGGAGTTCAAACCATTTTGGGATGCTTTAGCGGCGGGTGATAAGCCGCTGTTTCTCCATCCGTGCAATGCGCCGTGCCAGTCGAACGCTGGCGATCTCGCGCATCGTCTACGCCGGGATCTTCGACCGTTACCCCAACCTCAAACTGATCGGATCCCATCTTGGTGGGATGATTCTTCTCTATCTCGATCGTCTCAACTGGCGCGAGGGCAATCCGACCTGCAAAGAAGAGCCTGAGACGTACTTCAAAAAAATCTTCTACGATACCGCCGGACCGATTCGCGCGGCTTTCATCAAGCTCGTGTATGACACGGTCGGCGCCGAGCAGATCCTCTTCGGCGCCGATTATCCGCACGGTCGTGGCGGGCGTGACGATCAGTTTTATCCGATGACATTGAAAGAGATGGAAGAAGTCGACATCCCGAAGGTGGATAAAGAGAAGATTTATTATCTGAACGCCAAGAAGCTATTCAATATTTGAGAGTGTTCAAAGCGTTCAAGCCGTTCAAATCGTTCAAGCCGTATCGGCCCTCGATCGCTCGGGCTATTATCGCTGTTCGATTACCGCAAGGATTTCGACATGAAAGGTCTGTGGGAAAAGGTCGATCGGCTGAATCATCCGAAGCTTATAGCCATGAGATGTAAAATATTTGGTTTGCGCGCAGCGCTGCCAAGTCCGCTTCGAGTCCTTTGGCGCCGGCGCGCGGTGGGTCGAGTACGATCTTGGTAAACTGTTCGCGTTTTCGTTTTAGCTCCGCGACGGCCTTAGGCACGGCGGAACAAATCCAACGAATATTATCAATGCTATTTTTCTGCGCATTGAGCTTGCCGTTGGCGATCGACGCCTTGTAACCTTCGACCGCGACGATTTCTTTGGTTCGCTGCGCGATGGGCAAAGTGAAATTACCGCCGCCGCAGTAGAGTTCGAGGACGCGATCACTACTTTGAAAATCTCCGGCGGCAAGCAGCGCTTTTAGGATGCTTCGATTCCCTTCCGCGTTGACTTGCGTAAAGACGTCCGCGTCGAGCGATAGCGAAAGGTCGGCTAACAAGCTCACGCTGATGGCCGCCTTGTCCCAAACCCTGCGCCAGTCGGCGCCACCGACAATCAAGCCGCGAATTTGTTTGCTTTCGCCTGACAAGTTCGCGCACGCCGGCTCGTCATTCGGAGCGAACGGACCGATCGCGCGCGCGACCACGACGATTTCTTCGGGCTCCTCGCCGGCGACAATCTCGACGTATTCGAGCGGCGTCGCGAGAGCGCGGACCCAACGGCGGACAGAATCGAGCGCGCCGTTCAAACGATCGTTGGCGATCAGACACGAGCCGATTTCTACCAGTTGGTGAGACGCCGTGCCGTAGAAACCGAGCGTCCTGTTTCCGCCTACCTGTAGTCGAATGCGCCGGCGATAATGGAATTCGTCATTTGACGGAATGATCGGTCTGAGCTCGAAATCTCCCAGCCTGCCGATGCGCCGCAGGGCGTCGACGACGCTCTGTTGCTTGGCTTTCAACTGGGCGTCGTAACGTAAATGTTGCCAAGAGCAGCCGCCGCAAGCGCCCACATAGGGGCAAGGCGGCGCTTGCCGGAGCAGGGAAGGTGCGAGCACTCGAATCGCTTCGCCGATATCGTAGCGCTCTTTCTCTTCAGTGATCCGCACTTCCACCCTGTCACCGGGCGCCGTATACGGAACCATTATCGCCTTGCCGTCCAGCCGGCCGATGCCGTAGGGGCCATAGGAAAGAGCATCGATCTCTAGCGTGGCTGTGCTTTTCGCGTTAGTCTGGGTCATTCGAAATAAATGAATCGAGGCTAGAAGAAATTAACCACAAAGGACACAAAGAACACAGAGACGTCGGAAAAAATAGTTTTTGTGAACTTTGTGTTCTTTGTGGTTAAATCCGACTATGGAACCGCAAGACGATCCACGTTTTCTAAAGGGTATTCAGGAATTCAACGAGAGGCTGTTTTTCGAGTGTCATGAGACGCTGGAAGAAATCTGGTTGGAAGATCACGGCGAAGACCGCCTGTTCTACCAAGGGATTATTCAGATCGCCGCGGGTTACTTCAAATTAGAGCAGGGCGTGCCGGCCGGAGCGCTCAAACTCTGGCGCACCGGCTTGGATAAGATCGCGCCCTATGCGCCGGTGCATTTTGGCATCAGCGTAGAATCCCTGATGCATGCCGTCAAAGACGACCTGGCAAAGCTGGAATCCAACCAGCAAGCCGGCGCCAACGTCACTTTGAATCCCCCGACGATAAATTTTATTTGCTAACGATCTTGCCGCATGATCCGCTGCATCGACGTTCGCAAAACCTACCGGCAAGGTGAAAGTGAAATCACCGCGT
>VBKX01000329.1:0-4976 GCA_005879435.1 Deltaproteobacteria bacterium | reverse complement strand
GGCGGCTTGGATCGGCCGAGCGGCGGCGATCTTCTGGTCGACGGCCGGCTCATCGGCCAGATGGCGGACGATCAGGTGACATTGTTTCGCCGCAAAAAGATCGGCATCGTGTTTCAATTTTTCAATCTACTGCCCACCCTCAACGCATTGGAGAACGTCGCGCTCCCCCTCGTGCTCGACGGCCGATCCAAAGCCGAGGCGGATCATCAGGCGGAAATTCTTTTGACCAAGATCGGCTTGGATAAACGGCAACACCATCTGCCGGAGGAACTTTCGGGTGGCGAGATCCAGCGCGTCGCCGTGGCGCGGGCGCTGGCGTTCAATCCGCCGATTCTTCTCGCCGACGAGCCGACGGGCAATCTCGATTCCAAAAATGGCGAAGCGATCTTGGCGCTGCTCAAGCGGATCAACCAAGAAGACGGTTGCACGGTGGTCATGGTGACCCACAGTCAAGAAGCCGCGCGCTACGGCGACCGGACGATTTTTCTGCGCGATGGGCGAGTGGAGACGGCGGGTTCCTGATGCTGCGACTGCTGACCACGGTCTCATGGCGCCACGTGAAGCGCCACCGGCTGCGCACGGCGCTGACTTTTTTCGGGATCGCCCTCGGCGTTGGCGTCATTGTGGCGATCGCGGCGGTGAATCGCTCGCTGACCACCTCATTTCAATCGACCATCGATCAGATCGCCGGCAAAGCCGTGTTGCAGGTCGCCAACGGCGAGAGCGGTATCGCAGAGTCTTTGTTTCCGCTGATTCGTGACACGGCGGGTGTCCGCGATGCCTCAGCGGCGGTGGAAGGATTCTCACCCGTCGCCGGCGTGCCGGGCGAGCGCCTGTATGTCTATGGTGTCGATTTGCTCACCGACTTCGCGATTCGAGACCATCAATTCGTCGATGCTCGGTTCGGCTTCGATCAGGCGCTCGATTTTATCGCTCAACCGGATTCGATCGCGTTGACGGAATCCTTCTCGCGCCGGCTAAAGCTGCCTCTGGGCGCCAAGGTGACTTTGCTGACCAGTCAGGGCAAGCGTGAATTCACTGTGCGAGCGTTACTCAGAGAGCAGGGAACGGCCAAAGTTTTTGGCGGCAGCTTCGCGCTGATGGATTTGCCGGTGGCGCAGAAAGCTTTTGGCAAAGTAGGCAAGCTCGATATCGTCGATTTAACGATCGAGGACGGTCAAAAGATCGAAGCTGTCCAGCAACGTTTGCGCGAGCGGCTAAAAGGCGCGGCCGATGTCGAGCGGCCGCGCAAGCGCGGCGAGCAGATCGAGCTTCTGTTGACGTCGTTTCGCGTCGGCCTGTTTTTTGTCAGCTTGATCGCGCTCTTCGTCGGCTTCTTTCTGATCTACAACACGGTGTCGGTGTCGGTAATCCAGCGCAAAAAGGAAATCGGTGTACTGCGCTGTCTCGGCATGAAGCGCAGCGAGTTACTGCGACTTATTCTCACTGAAGCCTTGTTTTTAGCGCTTGCAGGATCATTCGCCGGCGCGGTTCTCGGCTGGCTTCTTTCTCGCGCGGCGTTGGTCGCCGTCGGTGAAACAGTGGGCAATTTGTTTTCGCTGATCGATCTAGTCGCGGGAAATTTTACGCTGCGCGAGTTGGCGCTCGCCCTCGGCAGCGGGGTTGTCGTGGCGCTTTTGGCAGCGCTGCAGCCCGCGTGGGAGGCGATGCGCGTAAGCCCTCTGGAAAACGCGCGGCAAGCGGCATGGCGACCGGTAGGCAGGCAACCAACTTCTTGGGCCAACCGTCTCGGACTTTGCTGCATGACGGTATCTCCCATGCTTTTGGCGATCGCGCCATCGGTGGATGGTTCAGTCCAACGATTCAGCGTCGGCGTCATCGGCATGCTGATCTTCCTCCTCGGCTTGGCCGCCTTTTGCCCGGCAATCATCAGCTTCGTCGTGGGTTGGTTTTGGCGGTCTAAAGCACGTGTGCCAGGGTTCGACGGGATTGAAGCGCGTTTGGCTTCGGATAGTTTGCGTCGTAATCCGTTTCGCTCCGGCATCACCATTGCCACCATGGTTATCAGTCTCGCGGCAATTTTCACTATCGCCGCATTCGTCAACAGCGTGCGCGGCTCGTTGCTTGCCTGGGTCGATCAAATGGTGACGGCGGATTTAATCGTCAGCTCGGGCGCCCGGACCGCCGGGCCGCGAAACGTTCCGCTTCGGGAAGATTTGCTGCCCGAGTTTGGCAAGATCCCGGGAATTAAAATCATCGACCTCTATCGCTTGATCCGTTCCAGCTACCAGGGAAAGCCGATCCTGATCGAATCTTTTTCCGCGCGGGATTCCGCGAGGGTGCGCAATCTGCCGATGGTGACCGGCGATAGCGCTGAAGCCTTGCGCGATATGGGCGAAGGGAAGGGGGTTATCATCAGCGAAAGTTTTCACAGCAAGTTCGGCAAAGGCGCGAACGACACCGTCGAGTTGATCACACCGTCGGGATTGATCGCCTTTAAAGTCATCGGCGTGTACATCGACTATTCATCGGACTCCGGCAGCGTGTTGCTCGACCGCGCGCTTTACAAGAAATATTGGCGGGAGGACTTGCTCGACGCCTTCGACCTGTGGTTGGAACCGGGCGCGGATCAGCAGGTGATCATCCAAACGATCAAAGAACGATACGGCGAACCGTATCAGCTCTTCATCAGCACGCACCGCGAACTGAAAGAATCGGTGGTTCACATCATGGAACAATCCTTCGTGGTCAACTACGCGGTCGAAATCATCGCGATCGTTGTGGCAATTTTCAGCGTGATCAATACGTTGTTGGCATCGGTTCTCGATCGCACACGGGAGATCGGCGTCTTGCGGGCGATCGGCGCGACGCAAGCGCAGGTGCAGCGCATGGTCGTGATGGAAGCGGGCTGGATGGGACTGATCGGCGGTCTACTCGGGTTATTCGCCGGCAGCGTGATGGCGTATCACCACGTGGTTTATAACACCAAGGAGCTCACCGGCTGGACGTTTCAATTCTACTATCCCTACGGCGTGGCGATATTTTCGGTGCTTGCTGCGGTAATTTTGTGCCTGTTCGCGGGCTACGGCCCGGCGAAGCAAGCGGCGTCAACGCCGATCGTAACGGCGATCGGCTATGTTTTTAACTATAGTGATACGAAGTACACGAAGGTTTTGATGCATCAATTCTCAAACTTCGTGCTCTTCGCGTCCTTCGTGGTGAAATCGAATTTTTCTTGGTTCAAGGGGCTAGTCTACGAGGTCGGCACTTCGGTGAACATGACGAAGCGCGCACGGCGGTTTTTCACGCGGCATTCCTCATTAGGCTCAAAACAGGCGGGAGCTTCCTTGCCGTAGCTGATCGTCACGAGGCGGTCGGTGGCGACGCCTTGGCTCACGAGAAAATCTTTCGAGACCTGGGCCCGTTTCGCGCCGAGGGCGAGATTGTATTCGGCCGAGCCGACGTCGTCGCAATGGCCCTCGACTTCGACCCGCGCTTTAGGATTTATCTTCAACCATTCCGCGTTCTTTTTTAGAACCTGCTGGGCCTCGGAGTCTAGTTCAACGCTGTCGAATTGATAATAGACGTCCTTCAGCGCCGCACCCGGTGGGGTCACTGCAGCAACACCACGGCTAATGGCTTCCATCGCGGACGGAGAGCGCGCTGAAATCGTATTTGCCGGGTTGCTGAAGGAGTCCGGAGGGGAGAAAAGCCGAGGCGTCGGTATGTCCGACGTCGAACATCCGGCGGAGACCAACGTTGCCACGAGTAATAGCAGGACGAGACATAGTCGTCCAAGAACGTTGGGTGGACAGCGCAAATTAGTCATCCTTGGTCAAAAGTCGACGGTCTGGTTATCCTCGCGATTTACGGGCGCCTTGTCAAGTTTTTTTTGCGGCTTCGTGAAAGCGGCGAGCGTCTATGGCGGATTCGAAAGGGTTTTTGTTCTATGGTTTCTCAGATAGGACAATAAAGTACCACAGATGCCGCCGGTCGTGTCGATCATCACGTCGAAAACGCTCGCACTCCGACTTGGGACGAACGATTGATGGAACTCGTCACTGGCCGCGTACAGAATCGTAAAAACGATGCTGAGCAAAAGCGGTCGCCCAATCGATTCATTGCGGATTTCATTCCGCAACGCGCGCATCAATAACAAGGCTAAGACAAAATATTCGCTGAAGTGGCCGAGTTTTCGCGTCACTGCGTGAATTCGCTGGATTTCGCCCGCAGACAACCAGGGGAACAATTGCGGCAGCAGCGCTTCGAAAATTCCTGCGGTGTGAGCAGCGGAAAAAATTTCAGTCGAAAAGACAAAGATAAGCGACGCCCAAAGGATAACGGGAGCCCAGTTCCAAAAGAATTCCGTGATGGGGCGACGATCAGTACTAGCCATGCGCCGTCTAAAAGCTTTTGCGAAAGTAACCGAGCGCGTTGGTCGTGTCAACGCGAGAGCGAAAGCATTGAGTATCGAGCTTCTATTTGCGTATCGATAGTGTATAAAATTCATATACGCGGCAGTGTGTTGAGGGAAGAAACCTCCGATGAAACATAAGATCACGTTGATTCCCGGGGATGGCATCGGACCGGAAGTGACCAAGCCGACTTTGGAAATTATCAAAGCGGCGGGCGTGAAGATAGAATGGGAAACCTATTTGGCCGGCGCCGAAGCGCTGAAAAAACACGGCACGACGATTCCTAAACAACTCATGGACTCGTTTGAAAGAAACCGCGTCGCACTCAAAGGCCCGGTGACGACGCCGGTGGGCGAAGGTTTCACGAGCGTCAACGTGGCGCTGCGCCAAACGTTCAATCTCTACGCCAATCTGCGTCCGATCAAGAACCTTCCCGGGGTGAAGGCGCGCTATCAGGGCATCGATCTGATCGTCGTTCGGGAAAACACCGAGGGTCTTTACTCCGGCATCGAACACGAAGTGATTCCCGGCGTGGTGGAGAGCTTGAAGATCATGACCGAGAAGGCGTGTACGAAGATCTCCAAGTTTGCTTTCGATTTC